>JBDSMV010000317.1:0-11117 GCA_039915715.1 Rubrivivax sp.
CCAGTCTATTGGTTGGTGTACTCACTCAAGATATTCAAGAATCCACAGGTTCCTGACTTTGTGCAGACGGTAAAGGGGCTCTTGCTCTGGCCAGTGCCTGCGCCATTCATCAACGTATCTTGGACTCTGTCGTATGAGGCATTCTTTTATGTGCTGATTTTGATTGCAATCATCACGCCCAGAGGCGCACTGAGCTTGTTCCCCGCGGCGGTGCTTTTGCTACTTCCAATAGTTCCGAATTTCGCGCAACAATACAACATCTCAGCATTTCTTCAGAGCGATCATTTGCACGAATTCTTGATGGGCATGGGCGTGGCCGTCGCCCTCAAAAGATGGGGCGCTCCGCCCGTCTGGATATCCAAAATCGTGCTTTGGTGTGCCTGCATCTCCTTCGTGACTGCAGCTGCGCTGGGTACGCTCTGGGTGGCGGATTATCAGACCATGACAAATACCACCGCCTACGACTCTGCCGCCCTCGTTAGTAATGGGCTTTTCGATCATGGATCTTACTGGTTCGGAGGGCCCACGGCCTTGATCCTGTTCGCAATGGTGGCGCTGGAACTCAGAGGCAGGCTTCGAGTCCCCTTCGGCGAAATGCTGCGAAAATTGGGGAACATATCGTATTCGCTGTATCTAGTGCACGGCTTCGTGATCAGCATGTTCATCAGTGTATGGTTGGCAAAAACTTCAACTCGTTCGAGTCCATTGCACCTTATGGCCGCTTGGGCTGTAGCGATCGGGACCGCAGCGGTTTTCTACAAGTTCATTGAAATTCCGTCTATGCGCGCAGGTAGTCGCTTGGCCAGATGGTGGACGTCTCGCCCAGCCCTCTCTTGACTGATCGGCCGGGCTTAAGTCCGACGGGCCCGTCAGCTTTCACAGCTCCTTGCAGGCCTGTGGAGTACCACTTTGCCCACAGCCAAGATCTGTCCCGGCAACAATCGGGAGTGCTTGTAAGACGCAAGCAGCGAATAGAACAGCCTTCTCGGCATAATGTGCCAGAGCAGGGCCTTGGTGGCCAGCTTCAGCGTGCTCTTTACCGAGGTCGATTCTGCAAACCTCTGTCGCAGCACCCGCCAACTTCCGTACGTGGATGAGACGCCACCCTTTTCAAATATAGCGACGGGCATCGAGACAAACGTTGCGCCTTGGCGTTCAATCGCACGATGGGTCAACTCCCCGTCACTGCCAATTTTGATCTTAAGATCGTATCGATGGTTTGCAACAAACTGTTTCGGATAGAACGTTGCTTGATGTCGCGGGGCGTCGAAGACATTCGCTTCATAGCCGTTTCCAGGATTCAGGTAATCATCACCGAGGGTGGTTTCTACCACCGACCCGAGCAGGACCTGCGAAGTCGCGTGTGTCAATTCGAAAAAATTCTGAACGTCGAACTGTGGATGAAAGACATCGCCGGCATTCATGAACAGCACGTAGTCCCCGGTTGCGCGATCAAGCCCCTTGTTCATCGCGTCGTAAATTCCCTGGTCGGGCTCGCTGATCCAACGGATGCCACTCGAATCCGCAAGAAAACGCTTCACCTCATCGGTCGTGCTACCGTCGACTACCCAGTGTTCGACCTCGATGGCGCGCAGCATTACCATGCTGTCGATGGTCTTCTCAAGTCCGGGCCAGTCGTTGAATACGACAGTAATAACAGTAAGGCGCATGGATTGGCAGTGATCAGGTTTCACACGAAGCATCGAACCCGGGGCACAGGTGATCGCAGAAGCCGGGGCGGGTCAGTGAGGGGCAACTTCCGTTCGCTTTTGGCTGCCGGATCAGCAGCGCCTTGAAGGTTCTGCTCGTTCACAACGCCTACCAGCTCAGGGGCGGGGAAGACACGGTGGTCGAGTCAGAGGCTCAACTGCTGCGGGAGCACGGGCACGACGTGGTCGAGTACCGCCGAAGCAACGACGAGATCGGGGGCAGTGGCTGGGGTGCCGCGGTAGACACCCTGTGGTCATCGCGCACCGTTCGCGAGTTGAAGGAACTGGTGGCACGGCATCGGCCGGATGTCCTGCATGCGCACAACACGTTTCCGTTGATCTCACCATCACTGTACTGGGCGGCCGACGCCGCCGACCTGCCGGTTGTGCAGACATTGCACAATTTTCGCCTGCTCTGCCCACAAGCCATGCTGTTGCGCGAGGGCAGGGTGTGCGAGGACTGCGTCGGCAACACCCCCTGGCCCGGCGTCGTGCACGGGTGCTATCGCGATTCCAGAGCCAAGAGCGCGGCCGTGGCGGGCATGCTGGTGATGCACCGGGCTATCGGAACGTGGCAGCACAAGGTCGACCGTTACATCGCGCTGAATGAATTCTGCCGGGCCAAGTTTGTGCAAGGCGGGCTCCCGGCTGAGCGCATAGCCGTCAAGCCGAACTTCGTCGCCGCCGTGGGCTCGTCACCGGCTGCACGGCACGGACTCCTTTTCGTCGGGCGCTTGTCCGCAGAGAAGGGCGTCCACGTGCTGCTGGCCGCGGCGACCGGTCTGGCCGCAGACACGCTGACGGTCGTGGGCACTGGCCCTTTGGGCGATTCGGTCGCCCTCAGAAGCGACATCCGCAGCCTCGGGCATCTGGATTCGTCACAGGTCAGGGCGCAGATGGAAGCGACCTGCGCGCTCGTGTTTCCAAGCATCTGGTATGAGACTTTCGGGCTCGTGATCGTGGAGGCTTTTGCCGCCGGCACGCCGGTCATCGCAAGCCGGTTGGGCGTGGTCGGGGATTTGGTCGTCGACGGCGTCAACGGCCTTTTGGTCGAGCCGGGCAACGCCGATGATCTGAAGCAGAAGATGCGATGGGCCCTGTCGCATCCGCAGGAAATGGCCGAGATGGGCGCGCGCGGCCGCCTTGTGTACGAGCGTCGATTCACGCCGTCGGCCAGTCACGAACGCACGATGCAGATCTACGCGGACGCCATCGTCTCGCGCCGACAGCGCACTGCCGCGCGGGTCAAGTCGGCTTGAGCCTCATCGGTCTGCGATGCGTGAGCGGTTCCGTTGCCGGAACCTCCGCCCCATCAGTTGCTGCAAAGCGCCCCAGATGAACAGGGTGTTGGTGACCAGGTAGCGTCGCCCCAGCCGGCGTGGCTCCTGCGCCAGTCGGAACAGCCACTCCAAACCGTTGTTGCGCATCCAGAGCGGCGCTCTGCTCACGGTCCCGGCGTGAAACTCGAAGGCCGCACCAACGCCAACCATGACGGCGAGGATGCGACCCCGATGTGCCGCCATCCAACGCTCCTGCTTGGGGCATCCCAGACCAACCCAGACCGACCCGGCGCCGCTGGCGTTGATCTGGCGGATGTGGGCTTCGTCTTCGGCCGGCGTCAGCGTTCGAAAGGGCGGTGAGAGCCAGCCGGCAATCTTGAGGCTGGGCCATCGCTGCAGCAGGCGCGCGCGCAGCCGCTCCAGCGTGTCTTCGGTGCCGCCGTACAAGAAGATCGATTCGCCGCGTTGAGCGGCCAGGCCGCAACAGTCGGCCATGAGATCTGGCCCGCTGATGCGGGTTTGGCCCGCCGCACCCGCGCGGCGAAGCATCCAGGCGATCGGCGCGCCGTCGGGCGTTGCCATGTCGGCGCCGGACAGCGTTTGCATGAAGTCCGGCTCCTGGACAGCTGTCACCACCGAATGCACGTTGCAGATGCAGACGACGCGGCTTGCACGAAGACGCGACCACTGCCCGACGCGATCAACAGCATGGGCTGCACTCATCACGTCGATGGGCACACCGAGAACCGGCAAGACGTGTCGGACATCGGTCGTGCCTTCTGCACGAGGGGGCTCGCAAGGCATTGGGCCTTCATCCATGACGGGAGAGAGTCTGTTGGCGCCGGCGGAAGTCGACATCCGACAGCAGTCCGTGTGGCGTGGTTCGTTGGAGAAGCGACTGTTACCGCGCGCTGCGACGGCTTACACACGCTCGCTCAGGCTTTGCTGCATTGCGCCGAAAAGGCTAACGCGGGACCCAACAAGCGCGCCAACGCAAGGGTTTCAAGGCCGCCCGCTCCCACCTGCCGATCCACGCAGCGGGACAGGAAGTGCGGGCGCATCAAACAGCAACAAGGATAATCGTTGAAAGACTTCGAGATCAGGCCACTGTCGATGTTGCCATCGCTGCTCGTGTGCTGGATGTTGGCGGGATGTGGAGGTGGCGGTGCCGATGGATCGACGGCTGTCGCGGTCAGCGCGGCGCCAGTGCCAACCGCCCCCGGAAGTGCAGACGCATCCGGCCATTCCACAACTTCGACGACGGTTGTTGGCGTCTCTGCCACCGGTGTGGCCGCGATCAACCACGCGGTGTCCCCACCGGTCGAGCCCGTGACGGGGTCGAATGTCGCAGACCCACCCGCGCCGTCATACGCATCGATTGGATTCGTTCCGTTGGTGCCGGGCGATTCATTCACAGCGGCGGTAGCACCTGTTCCCGGGACGCCCGGCACACGGTTGACACCGACCGCGGCGCCTGCAGCCCCTGCCCCGGCCCCCGTTCAGACGCCATCGCCAGCCCCCGCAGTGGTGCCGACCCCTTCGGCCGCTCCCGCCTCGCCATCACCCGCTCCGGCGCCCATTGCCCAGCCAGCGCCAACGCCGATTGCAAGCCCTGCCGTGGCGCCCGTGGCTGCACCAGCGCCAGCACCCGCTGCAGCGCCGTCGCCTGCACCCGCACCCGCACCCGCACCCTCGCCTGCACCTGCACCTGCACCTGCACCTGCACCTGCACCTGCGCCGTCACCCGCACCTTCGCCAGCACCCGCACCTTCCCCCGTGGCTTCGCCCGCGCCGGCGCCCGCTCCGAGCCCCTACGCTCGAACGGTCTATGTCGATACCAATGCCGTGGCCGCTACCGATGCCGGCGGTGGCTCCGCGGCGCGCCCCTACAAGACGATCTCGGCGGCGATGCGGTCTCTGCAGGGTGGCGACGATGTCCTGATCGCCAGCGGCATATACCGGGAGGGGGTCACCGTGCCTGTGCTGCCCACCGGCGCCGCTTCCATCCGGATTCGCGCGCAGACTGCGCGCACGGTGCTGATCAAGGGGTCCGTCGAAGTGACAAACTGGAATCCTGTGGGAGGCGGGGTCTATTGGGTGAACTGGGCAGGCGAAGAGCCTCAGCAGGTTTTTCTCGACGGCAAATCCTTGAAGCAGATCGGTGGCAACGTTTTCGGCGGCTATCCCGGAGTGCCCGGAAACTCACTTGCATTGGCGCATGCCAGCGAAGGCGGCATCTGGCCCGGGCGCGTGGCCGGTGGTCTGGGTGAGCTGGTCACTGGCTCGTTCACTTACGACGGATCGTCTCGGCGCCTGTATGTCAAGGCCGCTGCGCCGATCACGCCCAGTCAACCGCTCGAGGTCAGTGCGGTTCGGCACCCGTTGATCGCCGAAAACGCGCAAGGGCTGACAGTCGAAGGCCTGAACTTCGCCCACTCCAACACCAGCGTGGCCTACCGTTGGGGTGCGGTCAAGGTATCGGGCAGCAGGAACATTCTGCAGAACATTGCCGTCAGCGACATGGACGGCATCTGCGTCCAGCTCTTCGGGTCGGACAGCGCAGTCATCAATTCAAAGATCGAGCGTTGCGGGCAGATCGGCATCAGCGGCCACGGCACCCGGATGTCGATCACCGACAACCAGGTGACCTATGCCAACACCCGTGGTTTCAACAAGTGGTGGGAAGCGGGGGGCATGAAGCTGATCGGCGATGGCGGCCTGCACTCGTCGATCATTCGCAACAACCTGGTGGCATTCAACGAAGGCGATGGCATCTGGATCGACTGGAAGAACTCCTCCAACACGATCTCGAACAACACCACCGCGTACAACGCAGGTTTCGGCATTCAGTACGAAGCGTCGCAGTCGGCGGTTATCCGTGCGAATGTCTCTTACGGCAACAGCCTGCGCGGCATCTATCTGCTCGAAGCGTCCGGCTGTGTGATCGACGGCAACTCGGTGTTCGGCAACGCGATGGAAGGCATCGGCGTCGTCGATGGCACCCGGTCGGCCGGGGACCCATCGCTGTCGCCGAAGAACAACCAAGTCACCGGTAACTCAGTGGCTTGGAACGACTACAACCGAAACTGGGTTCAGTTGGTGCTTCCTGGGGCGGGTTTCGGTTCCGTCTCCGACCGAAACAGTTTCAAGTCCGAGGGACTCGGGCCCCGCACGTCGATGGGGTTTGTGTCGCCGAGCAATGCCGCCTACACGACCCTGGCTGCGTGGACGAGCGCCACTGCGCAGGACGCCTCATCGGTGGAGCAGATCATGCCCATGCCGTCAAACCTGAAGGCGGCGATTGCCGCGAGACGACTGTTGGAACTAGCCGAGCTTCCGTCGTTCTTGCGGATCCCCGGCACCTATTGATCGTCCTGTACTCGCGTGGCCTCGCCTCGATCCTGTGCCGCGCACCGTTCAGCAGGCAGCGCTTGGCCAGGGCATTGAGTTGACGCCGTGGACGGCACCGTTCCTTCTGCGATGCAGTGGCGCCTGTTGCGAGAGGTTCGCAACCTTCTGGCCCACGTGCACCAGAAGAACCGTCAACCCTGCTGAGCCGCTGCAAACTCCGCATACGCCACTTTCAGCCCGTCCTCCAGCGCCGTGCTGGCGGTCCACCCCGCCGCACGCATCAACCCAACATCCATCAGCTTGCGAGGCGTGCCGTCGGGCTTGCTGCGGTCGTAGACGATGCGGCCCTCGAAGCCGGTGACACGCTGGATCACCGCCGCCAACTCCGCAATCGTCACGTCGACACCGGTGCCGATGTTCACCAGCGGTGGCTCGAAGCGGCCGGTGTCGCTTTCGTCACTGCCCAGCAGCGCGTCGTAGCGGTCATCGGGCAGGTCCATCAGATAAACACAGGCATCGGCCATGTCGTCGCTGAAAAGGAACTCGCGCCGCGGAGTGCCCGAGCCCCACACCGTGACCTCGGCATCACCGCGCTGTTTGGCTTCGTGAAACTTGCGCAGCAGCGCCGGGATCACATGGCTGTTGGTCGGGTGGTAGTTGTCGCCCGGCCCGTACAGGTTGGTCGGCATCGCCGCCAGGTATTTGCATCCGTACTGGCGGTTGTAGCTCCAGCACATCTCGACACCGGCGATCTTGGCCAGGGCGTAGGGGCGATTCGTGGGCTCCAGCGCGCCGGTCAGCAGGTCGCGCTCTTTCATCGGCTGCGGTGCCAGCTTCGGATAGATGCAACTGCTGCCCAGGAACAAGAGCCGCTGCACGCCGCTCGTGTGCGCCGCATGGATCAGGTTGGTCTGAATCGCCAGGTTGTCGCGGATGAATTCGGCCGGGAAGCTGTTGTTGGCAACGATGCCGCCCACCTTGGCGGCGGCCAGGTAGACATGGGTGGGCTTGTGTTCTTCGAAGAATGCACGGGTGGAGCGGTCGTCGGTCAGGTCCAGCTCGGCATGGGTGCGCAGCAGCAGGTCGCTGCGACCCGGTTGCTGGCGCCGCAGGCGGCGCACGATGGCACTGCCGACCAGGCCGCGGTGGCCGGCGACGAAGATGCGGTTTTCGGTTGCCACCGGCCTACTCGTGATAGTCGTAAGCCTGAAACCCGGCCAACTTGACCATGCTGTCGCGCTTGGCGCTGGTGTAGTCGGACTCCACCATCTCGCGCACCAGCTCCTCGAAGGTGGTCTGTGGCACCCAGCCGAGCTTCTCCTTGGCTTTGGTCGGGTCGCCCAGTAGCGTTTCGACTTCGGTGGGGCGGAAGTAGCGCGGATCGACGCGCACGATCACATCGCCGAGCTTGCACTTGGCGCGAACTTCGCCATTGCCGCTTTTGGCAACCGCAGTGACGACACCGATCTCGGCTTCACCCTGACCTTCAAAGGCCACCGTGATGCCCAGCTCGGATGCCGCCCGCAGCACGAAGTCGCGCACGCTTTGCTGCTTGCCGGTGGCGATGACGAAGTCGTCCGCCACGTCCTGCTGCAGCATCATCCATTGCATCAGCACATAGTCGCGGGCATGCCCCCAGTCGCGCAACGCGCTCATGTTTCCGAGGTGTAGGCAGTCCTGCAGGCCAAGTGCGATGCGCGCGATGGCGCGCGTGATCTTGCGGGTGACGAAGGTTTCCCCGCGGATCGGGCTTTCGTGGTTGAAGAGGATGCCATTGCAGGCATAGAGCCCATAAGCCTCGCGGTAGTTGACCGTGATCCAGTAGGCGTACATCTTGGCCACCGCATACGGGCTGCGCGGATAGAAAGGCGTGGTCTCCTTCTGCGGAGTCTCCTGCACCAGGCCGTACAACTCGCTGGTGCTGGCCTGATAGAAGCGGGTCTTCTTTTCCATCCCCAGGATGCGGATCGCTTCCAGCAACCGCAGGGTGCCGATGCCGTCGGCGTCGGCGGTGTATTCGGGCTGCTCGAAGCTGACGGCCACATGGCTCATCGCGCCCAGGTTGTAGATCTCGTCGGGCTGCACCTGTTGCACGATTCGGATCAGGTTGGTGCTGTCGGTCAGGTCGCCGTAGTGCAGCGTAAAGCGCTGGCGGTCGACATGGGGGTCCTGGTACAGGTGGTCGACCCGGTCGGTATTGAACAGCGACGCCCGGCGCTTGATGCCATGCACGTCGTAGCCCTTTTTCAGCAGCAGTTCGCTCAAATAGGCGCCGTCCTGTCCGGTGACGCCGGTGATGAGTGCGGTCTTGGTCATGTTGGTCGGGCGGCAAGGCGCCAGGGCAGATGCTGGAAGGCCGGGCCTTCGGGAAAACGACAACCGCGGAAGATATCACCGCTCGGTGTCGCGATGGCCTCCCGGACCACAGGATGCGGGCCCGAAGCCCGGCAGAATTCGCGCTCACGCCGGGCTTCTCGCACGGCGATCTCATCCGCTTGCATTTCAGGACCAATCCGCATGAAGGTCACCGTCGTCGGCACGGGTTACGTAGGGCTCGTTACCGGCGCCTGCCTGGCCGAGATGGGCAACCACGTGGTGTGCATGGATGTGGACGAACGCAAGATCCGCGTGCTCAACGATGGGGGCATGCCGATCCACGAACCCGGTCTGCTGGAGATCGTGCGCCGCAACGTGGCCGGGGGTCGGCTGCAGTTCACCACCGACGCGGTGGCGGCAGTGGGACATGGCACGCTGCAGTTCATCGGCGTCGGAACACCGCCCGACGAAGACGGCTCGGCCGATCTGCAATATGTGCTGGCGGCGGCCACCAACATCGGTCGCCACATGACCGACTACAAGGTCATCGTTGACAAGAGCACCGTGCCGGTGGGCACGGCCGACAAGGTGCGGGCGGCGGTGCAAGCGGCGCTGGCCGATCGCGGGCTGACCGACACTGGCTTCGCGGTGGTCTCGAACCCCGAATTCCTGAAGGAAGGCGCTGCAGTCGACGACTGCATGCGGCCTGATCGCATAGTCCTGGGCGCCGACGACGAACGCGCGATCCTGCTGATGCGTGCGCTCTACACGCCCTTCATGCGCAACCACGACCGTCTGCAAGTGATGGACCTGCGCAGCGCCGAGTTCACCAAGTACGCGGCCAACGCGATGCTGGCCACGCGCATCAGCTTCATGAACGAGATGGCACGGCTTGCCGAACGGGTCGGCGCCGACATCGAGATGGTGAGAAAGGGCATCGGCAGCGACCCCCGCATTGGCACCCATTTCCTCTATCCAGGCACCGGCTATGGCGGCAGCTGCTTTCCGAAAGACGTCAAGGCGCTGATCCACATCGGCGCCCAGAACGGGGTCGAGCTGGAATTGCTGCGCGCGGTGGAAGCCGTCAATGATCGACAAAAACATGCGCTGGTCGACAAGGTCGTGGCGCGTTTCGGTGATGACCTGAGCGGGCGCCAGTTCGCGGTCTGGGGCCTGGCCTTCAAGCCCAACACCGACGACATGCGCGAAGCCCCGAGCCGCGTGATCGTGGCCGAACTGGCGCGCCGCGGCGCCGCCATCACCGCCTACGATCCGGTGGCGATGGACGAAGCGAGGCGCGTGTTGGCCGACACCCCGCGGCTGCGCTTTGCCGCCACCCCGTACGAAGCGCTGGAAGGTGCCGACGCGCTGCTGGTGGTGACGGAGTGGAAGGAATTCCGCAACCCCGACTTCGACACCATCAAGTCGATGTTGAAGCAGCCGCTGGTCTTCGACGGCCGCAACATCTACGAGCCGGCGCTGATGAAGTTGCAGGGCATCGACTACCAGGGGATCGGGCGCGGCGCAGGAGTGCCGAAGCCGACCTGACGCGACTGGCCGAACATCTGTTGCTGCACGCTCGGGAGCAGGACCGCCACTGACCGGCTCGCAGGCGCCTCTGATGGGGCCGTGCCGCTTATCGGTTACATTCGCCGGGTAGATTTGAGCAAGACACGATTGTTGTTTGACGGTTTCTGGTGTCGTCGTCCTTCTTTAGAGGGCCGGCAGCGGATTCCTTGATCGGTGATTCTCTTGGCCGCTTCTGCACTGCCACGGCATGTGCCGTGGCAGCAACCGTGAAAGGAATTTCGACATGACGACGCAAACCGGAACCGTGAAATGGTTCGACGATGGCAAGGGCTTCGGCTTCATCACCCCCGACGGTGGTGGCAAGGACCTCTTCGCTCACTTCTCTGAAATCCAGAGCACCGGCGGCTTCCGCAGCCTGGCCGAGAACCAGAAGGTCGAATTCGAAGTGAAGCAGGGCCAGAAGGGTCCTCAGGCTTCGAATATCAGGGCAGTCTGACCGCCAGCGGGTCCACCACCCGCTGGTTCAGCAAGAAACCGCAGCTTCGGCTGCGGTTTTTTTTCGCCGGTGCGTCGTTGACGCAGATCGCTTCGTCGGAGTGTTTGGTCCGGGTTCCCGCTCGCGACAACCGGCTGCCGTTGGCGCTGCTGCCAGCGACCTGGTCGCATGAAGCTGGCGGAGCGAGCACCGCCAGCGCATCCTGCGGCCCAGTTGTCCTCGATCCACCCTGAATCCTCGACCGCTGGCCTGGGCGCTCGGGATCTGCGGGGCGTTGGCGCTGCTGCACGGTCGCGTCCTGGCGCGCCAGCCGATGCTGCAACAGTCGGTGGGGCTGGCGCTGCTGGCCAGCGGTGTATACGGCCTCTTCAGCGGCATCTTCCTGGCCCGAGGGATGGCCCTGTGGACGTTGGCGCGGCGGGCGCCGCTGGTTGC
>JBDSMV010000321.1:0-6287 GCA_039915715.1 Rubrivivax sp.
TTTGGCGTGGGCACTTCTGAAAGCAACGCTGCTGGTGGGGCTGCTGCTCACCGGAGGGCAGCGTTTCATGCGCTGGTGGTTGACGCTGGTAGCGCGGCGCAAAAGCG
This sequence comes from Rubrivivax sp., assembly GCA_039915715.1. Taxonomy (GTDB): domain Bacteria; phylum Pseudomonadota; class Gammaproteobacteria; order Burkholderiales; family Burkholderiaceae_C; genus Rubrivivax. Next base: position 108 of record JBDSMV010000321.1, read on the forward strand.
AAGAGCTGTTCATGCTCAACCTGTTGCTGGTGACGCTGGGCCTGGCGTGGCTCACCGAACATGCGGGTCTGTCGCTGGCGCTGGGCGCCTTCGTCGCCGGCATGCTGGTGGCCGAAACCGAGTTCAAGCACCAGGTCGAAACCGACATCAAGCCATTTCACGATGTGCTTTTGGGGCTGTTCTTCATCACCATCGGCATGAAGCTCGACTGGCGCCCGGTGCTGGAGTTGTGGCCGCTGGTGTTGATGTTGACGACGATTCCGGTGCTGGCCAAGTTCGTGCTGGTTTCGGCGCTGGCTTACCTTTACAAGGCGCCACCGGGTGTCGCCCTGCGCACCGGTCTGTACCTGGCGCAGGCTGGCGAGTTTGGCTTCGTGCTGCTCACGCTCGGCTCCGAACGCGGCATCGTGGCGCCGGAATGGCAGAGCCCGGTGCTGGCCAGCATGGTGTTGTCGATGCTGGCGACGCCGTTCCTGTTCATGTTCAGCAACCGCATCGTCAACAAGATCAGCAGCAACGACTGGCTGATGCAGTCGGTGGCGCTGACATCGATCGCCAAACGCGCGATCTCGGCCGAGCGGCACGTCATCATCTGCGGTTATGGCCGCAGCGGGCAGAACCTGGCGCGTCTGCTGGCGCCCGAGAACATCCCTTACATGGCGCTCGACCTCGACCCCGACCGCGTGCGGCAAGCCGCCGCCGCTGGCCAGAGCGTGGTGTTCGGCGACGCCGCGCGCCTGCAGAGCCTGATGGCCGCCGGCCTGGCGCGAGCCGCAGCGGTGGTGGTCACGTACCACGACACGCCGTCGGCCCTGCGCGTGCTGCGGCAGGTTCAGGACCACGCGCCGCGCGTGCCGGTCATCGTTCGCACCATCGACGACACCGACATGGAACAGCTGCGCAGTGCCGGCGCCACCGAGGTTGTGCCCGAAGCGATCGAAGGCTCACTGATGCTGGCCGGCCATGCGCTGGCGCTGGTGGGGGTGCCGATGAAGCGCGTGATCCGGATCACCAGCGAAGCGCGCGACGCCCGCTACGGCCTGCTGCGCGGCTACTTCCACGGCACCGACGACGACAGTGCCGAAGAGCGGACGCAGGCCCGGCTGCAGAGCGTCACGCTGCCCGACGCCGCACGCTGCCTGGGAAAACCGATGGACAGCCTGGCACTGCACGCCGTGGGGGTGTCCGTGGTGTCGGTGCGGCGCGCCAACGGTGGTGTCACGGTGCCGTCGCCCGGCCATGTGATGGCGGCCGGTGACACGCTGGTGCTGTCGGGGCTGCCTGACCCGTTGGGTCTCGCCGAGGAGAAGCTGTTGCGCAGGTGAACGCCTGCCCGGCGCGAGATCGGCGTGGCGTGTGGTGAACGCACACTCCAACGATCAGGCCACCGGCAGGCCGCGGTCGAGATTGGCGCGCATGCGGCGCGCCATCACCGCACCGGCCGCGCGCATCAAACCGAGCCCGAGCAACGGGTCGCTCGCCATCAGCGCGGCAAACGCTGCAGCCGACAGGCCCCACACCACGCTGTCGCAAGTGGCCTCGACCGTGGCCATGCGCACGCAGGGCTCGAACAGCGCGGGCTCACCCACCACTGCGCCCCGCTCCAGCAGCTCGATGCGGTGCGTGGGCCGAATCCCACCCCCGTCGACGAACACTTGCAGGCCGCCGGATTCCAGCACGAACGCGGTGTCGCCACGGTCGCCGCGCTCCATCAAGCGCTCTCCGGGAACCAGCGTGCGCCGCTGCAGCGCCGCGCCCAGCGCCCGCCACTGCGCGCCCGACAACTGCAACGCCACAGCCCGGTCGCCTTGCGAAGTCTGCACGGCCTGAAAGATCTGCTGCAGATTCAGTTTGGGCGCACGGTCGGGTGCAGCGGCAGGGCTCGATGCCGCTGCTGCAGTCGACTGTGCGGTCGTGATCGTCATCGTGGTCGGGCTCGGTGCAAAGAGGGGAGGAATCGGATTCTGTAGCGACCCGCTTGCACCGCCCATCACCCTCGCGGGTGAACCCACGCCGAGGGCGGCCCCCTTCCCGGGGGTGTGAGCCTCACACCGACGCAGACCGGGCAACGAACGGCTGGGCGAATGCGGCCACCGAACAACGGCGGCTCTCGCGGACGCCGCCTCAGCGGCTCAAACCACGGGCGCTGACCGGCCAAAGACATTCGACATGCCAACCCGCTTCCTGCGCGCGAACGCAGACGATCTGATCGTGCAAATTCAATGTCGGGTCGCAATGACTCGGCACCAGCAACAAACGGGTTTCAAGCTCCAGCGGCCACCTGGCGGCATCCAGCACCTGCACGATGCCGTGCTCGTCGTTGGCCGCGGTGTAGTCGAATGGCGACGGTTCGCCGCCCGGCTGCCAGACCCGGGGCAGGCCGGAGTCGACCGCAATCGATTTGAGCCCGGCGTCGACCACCACCCGGCAACCCGCCTCGCCCTGGCGCGTGCTCATGACCGCGCTGGCGATGAACAGGCTCTGCTCGAAGCGCCACGGGCCTTCGGTTTCGTTGCGCCCGTAGTCACCGTCCATCAGCGCATAGGAGCCAGGCTGAACCTCGGTGTAGACCCCACTTTCGCAGTCGAACTCGACACTGCCGGTGCCACCGCCGGTGACGGTGGGGCAGGCCTGCCCGGCGTTCTCCAGTGCATCGACGTAGGTCGATGTGCGCGCGGCGGCCCGCTGCGCAGCATCACGCCGCTGGGTGCGGCTGCGGATGTGCTGCAGACCGCCGTGGTAGGCCTGCAGACCCTGAAAGTGCAGCGACGGGTGACGCGCCAATGCGTCCAGCAGTCCGAGCGCCCCGTCGGGCGAGTCGACGCCGCAGCGTTGCTGGCCGATGTCGATTTCGATCAAGACACCGAGGCGGCGGCTGGCGTTTTCGGGTTTCGCGCCCGACCTCGCGTTCTTCATCGCGTCCCCCAGCCACTGCACCTGCGCCGGATGGTCGACGCACACGCTCAGCCGCGCATGCTGGGCCATGGCGGCCAGCATGCGCGCCTTGGCGGGGCCGGCGATCTCGTTGCTGATGTGGATGTCGCGCACCCCTGCCTGCACGAACGGCAGCGCCTCGCTGACCTTCTGGCAACAGATGCCGACCGCGCCGCGCTGCAGTTGGGCGAGCGCGATCGCCGGTGTCTTGTGGGCCTTGGCATGCGGGCGCAGCGCGATGCGGGCGGCCCGGGTCAGCGACTGCATGCGGTCGAGGTTGCGCTCGAAAGCGTCCAGCTCCAGGATCAGCGCGGGGGTGTCGACCTGCGACAACGGCATGCCGGGCACCGCAGCCGGTTGCGCGAAGGCCGCTTCGTAAATCGCCGGCGAGCCTTGCCCGCCGGGTCCGCAAGATGCGGTGCTTGTCATGATTTGTCGCCTTGTTGGCCGTTGGGCGGCGTCCCACGCCGTGACCATGCCCCTCCCCCACCACCACCTTCTGCATCGTCGGTGACGGCCCGGCCGGCATGATGCCCGGACGGCTGTTGGCACGCGCTGGCGTGCCCCGATGGTGCTGGAAAAACAGGCCGACTTCCTGCGCGACTTCTGCGGTGACCCCGTGCATCCGTCGTCGCTGCGCGGACAGCTGGGACCGGCTACTTGCCGATGCAGAAGTGCCCGAAGATCTCGCCCAGCAGGTCTTCGTTGCTGAACCCGCCGGTGATCTCGGCCAGCGCCTGGTGCGCCAGCCGCAGTTCCTCGGCCAACAATTCCAACGCCGGCTCGGGCGAGTCGATCTGCTGCTGCGCCTGCAACAGGTGGTCTCGCCCGCGCTGCAGCGCCTGCACATGGCGGGCGCGCGCCATGACCGTGCCCTCCTGCTGCGGTTGCCAGCCGGCTTGCCTCAGCAAGGCCTGCCGCAGGGTGTCCAGGCCCTCACCGCTGCGGGCCGAGATGCGCAGGCTCGGGTTCTCGCCGGCGATGGCGGCTCTCGCAGCAGTCTCCGCGAGGTCGGTCTTGTTGTGCACATGCAGCACTGGCACGCCCACTGGCAACGCCGCCCCGATCTGGGCATCGACCGCCTCGTGCCCGGCCTCGCCAGCGCGGGACAGGTCATGCAAAAACAACACCACGTCGGCAGCAGCGATGCTCTCCCAGCTGCGATCGATGCCGATGCGTTCGACCTCGTCGGCCGCTTCGGAATCGATGCGCAACCCGGCGGTGTCGACGATGTGCAACGGCACGCCCTCGATCTGCACCGTCTGGCTGATGCGGTCGCGCGTGGTGCCGGCGACCGGCGTGACGATCGCCAGCTCGGCACCCGCCAGCGCGTTCAGCAGCGAGCTCTTGCCGACATTGGTCTGGCCCGCCAGCACCACCTGCAGGCCGTCGCGCAGCAGCGCGCCCTGGCGCGCGCGCGCCAGAGCGGTGTCCAGCGTCTGCAGCAGCGCATCCAGCCGTTCGGATGCGTTGGCGCGCTGCAGGAAGTCGATCTCTTCTTCGGGAAAGTCGAGCGTGGCCTCGACCAGCGTGCGCAGCTGCACGATGCGTTCGGCCAGCGCATCGACCTCGGATGAGAACGCACCGGCCAGCGACCGCGCGGCCGACCGCGCTGCGGCTTCGGTGCTGGCGTCGATCAGGTCGGCCACCGCTTCGGCCTGCGCCAGGTCGATCTTGTCGTTGAGAAAGGCCCGTTCGGTGAACTCGCCGGGGCGCGCCAGGCGAGCGCCGGGAAGCGCGTTCAGACAGCGGGCCAGCAACAGTTGCAGCAGCACCGGGCCGCCATGGGCCTGCAATTCCAGCACGTCCTCACCCGTAACCGAATGCGGCGCCGGGAACGAGATTGCCAAGCCCCGATCCAGCGCCTGGCCGTCGTCGCCGATGAAGGGCAGCAGGGTCGCCATGCGCGGCGTCAGCGGGCGACCACAGACCGCGTCGATCAGTGGCCGCAGGTCGGGCCCTGAAGCCCGCACGATGCCGACCGCGCCGCGCCCGGCGGCGCTGGCGATCGCGACGATCGGGTCGCGTGCCAAGGCGGGCACCATCAGCGGCAGCAGCAAAGCGTGGTTGCGCGCGCTACTTGCCCAGCACCCCCAGCCGCTTGTTGATGTACCACTGCTGCGTGATCGACAGGATGTTGTTGGTCAACCAGTACAGCACCAGGCCGGCCGGGAAGAAGAAGAACATGATGCCGAAGGCCAGCGGCATGAACCACATCATCTTGGCCTGGATCGGATCGGGCGGCTTCGGGTTCAGCCACACCTGGAACAGCGACGACAACGTCATCAGCACCGGAAGGATGAAATACGGGTCCTTGTCGGACAGGTCCGTGATCCACAGCATCCAGGGCGCGTTGCGCATCTCGACACTGGACAGCAGCACCCAGTACAGCGCGATGAAGAACGGCATCTGTACGAAGATCGGCAGGCACCCGCCCAGCGGGTTGACCTTCTCTTCGCGGTAGATGCGCATCATCTCGGCCTGCATCTGCTGCGGCTTTTCCTTGTACCGTTCGCGCAGTTCGGTCACGCGTGGCGCCACGGCCTTCATCTTGGCCATGCTGCGGTAGGCGCTGGCGTTGAGCCAGTAGAAGGCGATCTTCAGCAGCACCACCAGCGCCACGATCGACCAGCCCCAGTTGCCGATGAAGCTGTGCAGCTTGGTCAGCAACCAGAACAGCGGCTTCGACAGGATCGTGAGCCAGCCGTAGTCCTTGACCAGCTCCAGCCCCGGCGCAAGCGCTTCGAGCTTGTATTCCTCCTGCGGGCCGGCATAGAGCGTGGCGTCGACGGTCTTGGTGGCGCCGGGCGCCACTTCGCCCAGCGGCAGCACCATCGCGATCGTGTATTCGTTGTCGCCGATCTTGGCGGTGCGGAATTCGCGCGGCGTGCCAGGGGCCACCAGCCACGCCGATGCGAAGTAGTGCTGAACCATCGCCACCCAGCCGCTGTCGGCTTGGCGGTCGTGGCTGGTCTTGCCCTTGCCGATGTCGTCGAAGTCGATCTTCTGGAACTTGTTGGCTTCGGTGTAGATGGCCGGGCCTGTGAAGGTGAAGTAGAAGCTGGACTCGCCGGCGGGCGCGTTGCCGTCACGGGTGAGCTGCAGGTAGAGCTGCGGCGACACCGGCGTGGTGCCGCTGTTGACGAATTCCTGCTTCACCTCGATGGCATAGCTGCCGCGCTTGAAGGTGTAGGTCTTGGTCAGCTGGTGGCCGTCGACCGTGGCCGACTGAAAGCGCAGGGTCAA
>JBDSMV010000329.1:0-3016 GCA_039915715.1 Rubrivivax sp.
GCCTTCGCCCTTGGTGTCCTTGGCGCCGAATTCGAAGATGCGGTGGGTGAAGTCCCAATACTCCTTGAGCGACTCGCCCTTGTGCGCGAACACGGGGGTGCCGGCATCGACCAGCGCAGCCGCCGCATGGTCCTGGGTGCTGTAGATGTTGCACGACGCCCAACGCACTTGCGCGCCGAGTGCCTGCAGGGTTTCCACAAGCACCGCGGTCTGGATCGTCATGTGGATGCTGCCGGTGATGCGCGCGCCTTTCAGCGGCTGCGCCTTGGCAAACTCATGGCGGATTGCCATCAGGCCGGGCATCTCGGTTTCGGCGATGCCGATTTCCTTGCGGCCCCAGGCGGCGAGCCTGGGATCGGCAATGGCGTGGTCGTGCAGGGATTTGATCGGGGCGTTCATTGGCAGGCTCCTGGTGCGGGTGAGAACCTGCACGAGACACGGGCCGCATGGGAAGCGACAGAACGCGAAGAGGAGTCTGACCTCACCCACGAAGCCCGTTCGTGCAGGTGAGCGCGGTTGCAATGAAGGCCCCGAGCCTGGCCTCGCTCTGATCTCAGAACGAAGGTTGCAACGCTCCTCGGGGAACCCGGGACTATAGCGATGCGGGCGCCACCGCGCTCGATTGCGATCGGGCGTGCGTGCAGCAAGGCACACCGATGACACACTGCTGCCGATGGAGAGCCTCCCCGCCGGATCCCGACCGTTGCCCTGGCGAAGCTGCACGGTGGACGCACTGCAAAACGTCATCGGCGTGTTCACCGACATCGACGACACGCTCACGCGCGAAGGCGCCATCGACCCACCGGCATGGGACGCACTGCACGACTTGCGTGCCGCCGGCATTCCGGTCGTGGCCATCACAGGGCGGCCGCTGGGCTGGAGCGAGCCGTTCGCTCGTGCCTGGCCGCTGGATGCGATCGTGGCCGAGAACGGCGGTGTGGCATTGGTGCGCGAAGACGCCGGCGGCGCGGCCGGTTTGCAGATCGAATTCGCGCAAGACCGCGACACCCGCCAACGCAATGCCGTGCGCCTGCAGCAGGCCGGCAAGCGCGTGCTGCTGGAAGTGCCCGGTGCCCGGCTCGCCACCGACAGCCCCGGCCGCGTCACCGACATCGCCATCGACCACAGCGAGCATGCCCACCTGGACCCTGCAGCGATTGAGCAGGTGGTGCGGGTGATGCGCGCAGAGGGCCTGCATGCCACCGTCAGCTCGATCCACATCAACGGCTGGATCGGCGAGCACGACAAGCTCAGCGCCGCGCACTGGATGGTCCGGCGCTTGTATGGCCGGCCGCTCGAAGCCGAGATGCGGCACTGGGTCTACATCGGCGACTCGACCAACGACCAGCGCATGTTCGCCGCCTTTGCCCTCAGCGTCGGGGTCGCAAACCTGCGGCGCTTCGCGGCCGAGCTGCAGCACTGGCCGGCCTTCATCACCGAAGGCGAACGCGGCGCCGGGGTGGCCGAGGTGGCGCAGCGGCTGCTGCAGGCCAGGCGCAGGGTCGGACAGCCGCCAGACTGAGCCCGATTGGCGACGGGAAGCCCTGCAAAGCACGCGGTTAGGATGGGTCGCATGAATAATTTCGTCGACTCGTTGGACCTGGCTGCCGCGGTCACGATCGACCGCATCGTCACCCACTTGCCGCAGGTGCTCGGTGCGTTTGCGCTGCTGCTGGTGGGCTGGCTGCTGGCGCGCCTGTTGCGCCTGGTGACAAGGCGCGGCGTCGCGCTGCTGGACTCGCTGATCACGCGCAGCACCGGCCAGGCGCGCTTTCGCATCGGGCGGTCGGCGGCGGTGTTCGGCACCATCGTCTATTGGGTGGTGCTGCTGTTCTTCGTCGCCGCGGCCACGCAGACGCTGGGGCTGCAGACGTTTACCGATTGGTTGTCGCGGCTGCTGGACCATCTGCCCACGGTGGCTGCGGGCCTGTTGATCATGGTGGCGGGCTACCTGCTGTCGGGCTTCGTCGGCGAGGTGGTGCAGGCCGCCGCAACCGCGCTTCCGGGGCCGCAGCGGCGGGCGCTGGCGCGGGTGGCGCAAGTGACCACGCTGGTGGTGGCGTTGCTGGTGGGCGCCGACCAGATCGGCTTGAAGGTGACGTGGATCGCGATCTTCGCTGCGTTGCTGGTGGCGTCGGTGTTGGGAGGGCTTGCGATTGCGGTCAGTCTGGGCTCGCGCGGCTATGTTGCCAACCTGATCGGCGCGCACTACCTGCGGCAGGCGCTGGAGCCGGGGCAGCGCGTGCGCGTCGCCGGGCACGAAGGCCGCATCGTCGACATCAGCGCCACCTCTCTGGTGCTGGAAACCGATGACGGCCGGGCGGTGCTGCCGGGCAGCCTGTACCACGATGAAGCCATCGTGCTGGTGGTGCGCCAGCCGTCGCAGCCGCCGGCGGCGCCGGGCTGAACGTGGTCGACCCGATGTCCAGTTCCGGCATCGCCCCTGCGATCGACCGCGCCGCCGACCGGGCGGCTGGCAGAGCCACCCGCGCTGGCAACCCGTCGCTGAGCCTGGCCTTCATGCGCAGCCACCCGGCTCAGGCGGCGCGGGTGCTTGAAGCGCTGCCGCCGGCGGAGGCTGCTGCGCTGCTGGCCCGCGCACCGGCGCGCCTGGGCGCGGGTGTGCTGAGCGCGATGCTGCCGCGGCGCGCTGCGTTGTGCCTGGCCGATCTGGACGACCGGCGAGCGCTCGAATTGCTCGCGCCGATGGCGACCCAGCCGACCGTGGCGCTGCTGCGCCACTTGCCAGAGAACCGCCGGCACGACCTGATCGCCGGGCTGCCTACCGCGGCGTCGCTGGCATCGGTGCTGCTGCTGGGCTACACCGAGGACACGCTCGGCGCCTGGGCCGACCCGGATGTGGTGCTGCTGCCGGCCGACACCCGCGCCGCCGACGCGCTGATGCGCATGCGCGCCACCACCGACGCTCACCCCGAAGTCTTCGTGGCCGATGCGCAGCGTCGCCTCAGTGGCAGCGTGGCGCTGACCGCGTTGATGCAGGCCCCGGGCAGCACCG
>JBDSMV010000373.1:0-14138 GCA_039915715.1 Rubrivivax sp.
CCTATGGGCTCGATCCGACCAGCCCCGACGAAGCCGTCACGCGTGATGTCCTGCTCGGCCGCCAGACCGGCGAGCGCCTGCCCGATGCGCTGCTGGTGGTGGTCGATGCCTCGAACCTCGACAATCATCTGCGCTTCACGCTCCAGCTGATCGCGCTCGGGCTGCCGATCGTGGTCGCGCTCAACATGGTCGATCTGGCCGAGCGTGATGGCTTGAAGCTCGATCCCGAGGCGCTCGAACGCGAGCTCGGCGTGCCGGTGGTCCCCACGGTCGCGGTGCGCAAGCGCGGGCTCGACGCACTGCGCGAGCGGCTGAGCGAGGTAGTCCGCGAGGGCGGCACTCGCATCGAAAAGGGCGCGGGCGTCCAGCATGACATCGTCGTGCTCCAGCGCCGCGCGCGCCAGATCGCGCTCGCCGCGACCGTTTCCGAAACCGCCGGACGGCGCTGGACGCATCGGCTCGATGCGGTGGCGTTGCATCCGATTGCCGGGCCGGTGCTGCTGCTCGGGCTACTCTTCGTGATGTTCCAGGCGGTGTTCGCCTGGTCCGAAGCGCCGATCGGCTGGATCGAAACGCTGATGGGCTGGCTGTCCGACGCGGTCAGCGGCGCGCTGCCCGCCGGGTTCGTCCGCTCCTTCCTCGTCGACGGGCTGATCGCGGGTGTCGGCGCAGTCGTAGTGTTCCTGCCGCAGATCCTGATCCTGTTCACCTTCATCCTGGCGCTCGAGGACTCGGGCTACCTGCCGCGCGCAGCCTTTTTGCTGGACAACCTGATGGGCAAGGTCGGCCTCTCTGGCCGTGCCTTCATTCCCCTGCTGTCGAGCTTCGCTTGCGCCATTCCGGGGATCATGGCCACGCGCACCATCGCCAACCCGCGCGACCGGCTCGCCACCATCATGTTGTCGCCGCTGATGACGTGCTCGGCGCGGCTGCCGGTCTATGCACTGATCATCGGCGCGTTCATTCCGGCGCGCGCCATCGGGCCTTTCAATCTGCGCGGGCTGACCTTGTTCGGCCTCTATCTGGCGGGGGTGCTGTCGGCGCTGGGGGTGGGGTACGTCATGAAGCGCCTGTGGCTGAAGAACAGCCAGCAGTCGCTGATGATGGAGCTGCCACCGTATCGGCTGCCGAGCCTGTCGGGCCTTGCGATCGGGCTGCTCGAGCGGACCCGCATCTTCCTGCGCCGGGTGGGCACGATCATCTTCTCGCTGATGGTGCTGCTGTGGTTCCTGTCGAGCTGGCCCGGGCCGCCGCCGGGCGCTGTCGAGCCGCCGATCTACTACAGCATCGCCGGGCAAATCGGCCGCGGCCTGCAGCATGTGTTCGCGCCGATCGGCTTCAACTGGCAGATCTCGGTGGCGCTGGTGCCGGGTCTGGCAGCGCGCGAAGTGGCAGTGGGCGCCTTGGGCACCGTCTACGCGTTGTCGGCTGGCGGCGATTCGGTGGCCGATTCGCTGTCGCCGTTGATCGCGCAGGGTTGGTCGCTGGCGACCGCGTTCTCGCTGCTGGCCTGGTATGTGTTCGCGCCGCAGTGCCTGTCGACGCTCGCCGTGGTGCGGCGCGAGACCAACAGCTGGCGCTATCCGGTGTTGATGGCCGCCTATCTGTTCGGGCTTGCCTACGCGGCGTCCTTCGTCACCTACCGCATCGCCCTGTTGCTGGGCGCGGGCTGACCATGCCGGCATCGACTCTGGACTGGCAGGCCGTCGTGACCGCGTTGCTGGTGCTCGGCTGCGCGGTCTATGCACTGAAGAGCCTGTGGCCACGCGCGTGGTGGCCGCGCACGGCGTCAGGCACCACAGCGGGATCGACAGGCGCGGCCTGCGGCGGTTGCGACGGCTGCTCGACGGCCGCGAAGCCGGCAGCCGGTGCGCAGTCGCAGCTGGCACCGGGGGAGTCGGTCATCCGGATCGTGCGGCGTCAGCCGGAGCACGGCCCTTCGCGTCAATTTTCGCGTTGACGTCGGCATTGAATCGCAGGGCGGCTGCGGCCACCACGAGCAACGCCAGCCCGATCAACGGCCACAAGCCGCCGCGCGCCGCCCACCATGCGAACGGCGTGGTGCCGTTGCGTCCATCGACGGTGGCCGTCAGCACCCCGCGTTCGAACGCCGGCAGCCGCGCCATGACGACCCCGCGGTGGTCGATGAATGCCGTCGCCCCGGTGTTGGTGGCGCGCACCATCGGGCGCTGAAGTTCCAGGCTGCGCATGCGCGAGATGTTCAGGTGCTGCGGCAAGGCGCTGCTGTCGCCGAACCAGCCCAGGTTGCTGACGTTCGCGAACACCGTCGGCGCCTGCGCCGGGTCCTCGAAGCGGCGCGCCAGCTCTTCGCCGTACAGGTCCTCGTAGCAGATGTTGGGGGCGATGCGCTGGCCGCCGAACTCGAACGACGGCGGGTCGACCACCCCGCGGTTGAAGTCGCCGAGCGGGATCTCCATCAACTGCGTGAACCAGCGAAAGCCGGTCGGGATGAACTCGCCGAACGGCACCAGGTGGTGCTTGTCATAGCGGTAGTCCGATGTGGCAGGAATCGACGCCGACAAGCCGACCACCGAGTTCGTGTAGCCGCGGTCGAAGTCCCCGAGCGGCACGCCCACCAGCGCCGCCCGGCCCGCCTGTGCGAAGTGCGACCGCAGGCCCTCCCACAAGCCGGGCGCCAGATCGGCCAGCTGCGACGGCAACAGTGGCACCGCGGTTTCGGGCGCCACCGCAAGGCCTGGCGGCGCGTTCATCAACGCGTCGACCGTCCACGACAGGTTCTGCTCCAGATGGGCGGCGTCGAACTTCTGGTCCTGCGGCACATTGGTTTGCAGCAAGGTCACCGGCAAAGCGCCGCTGCTGCGCGTGAAGTCGCGCGGCGCCAGCGACAGCGCTGTCGCCAGCACCAGCAAGCCGGCAAGCGGAACCCATCTGCGAGCCTGACCCTTACCGGCACCGCCGCGCAGCCACCGCACGACCGCCGCAGCCAGTGCCGCCATCAACGCACCAATGCCGTAGACGCCGACCCAGGGCGCCGCAGCCGCCAGCGGAGCATCGACCTGCGAATAGCCCAGCGCCACCCACGGGAAGCCGGTGAACACCAGTGCCCGTGCCGCTTCGGCCAACAGCCACAGCGCTGCAAACAGCGCGACATCGCCAGGCGCCCCGCGCCGCCATCGGGCATACGCCCAGCCGGCCAGCGCCAGATAGATCGACAACGCCGCCGACAGCGCCCACACCGCCGTCACGGCCAGCGGGGCCGGCAGCCCGCCGTAGCGGTGCAGGCTGATGTAGAGCCACCAGGTCCCCGCCACCAGCCAGGCGGTGCCATACAGCCACGACAGCAGCGCAGCGCGCACGGGCGCCGTTGCCTCGAGCCGCCACACCAGCCATGCCAGCGTGGCGATCGGCAACGGCCACCAGGCGGTGTGCGTGTAGGCCAGCGTCTGCAGCGCGCCCAGCGCAACCACCACTGCCGCATCCAGCGCCAGCCCCAGGCGGCCGCGTCGGTGCCGCTCGGCCCGGGACCGGATCAGCCTCAATCCTGGTCGGCGTCGGCGGCGGCGCGCTCGTCGGTTTCGACGCGGCCGACCCGGAACCAGCGCACCGCACCGCCACGCGTCAGCATGACCGTGAAGCGCAGCCCGCCGATCTCGACCGCTTCGGCGCGTCGCGGCACACGACCGAGCTCATGCGCCAGCAACCCGCCGATGGTTTCGAAGTCCTGTTCGGACAAGCGCGTGCCGAACGATTCGTTGACCGCGTGGACCGCCACGTCGCCGGCCACACGGTGGGTGCCATCGGCCAGGGTGACGATGCCGCTTTCCTGTTCGTGCTCGTCGAATTCGTCCTCGATCTCGCCGACGATCTCTTCCAGCACATCCTCGATCGTGATGAGTCCTGCCGTGCTGCCGAATTCGTCGATCACGATTGCGAGGTGGTTGCGATTGCTGCGGAAGTCCCGCAGGAGCTCGTTCAGCCGCTTGCTCTCGGGCACGAACACTGCGGGCCGCAGCAGCGTGCGCAGATTCAGTTCGGGCGCCCGCTGCAGCTTCAGCAGGTCCTTCGCCATCAGGATGCCGATGATGTTCTCGCGCTGGTCTTCGTAGACCGGAAAGCGCGAATGTGCGGTGTGGATCACCGCACCCAGCAGATCGTCGTAGTCGCTGTCGATGCTGAGCAGGTCCATGCGCCCGGTGGGCACCATCACGTCGCCCGCGCTCAGTTGCGCCATGCGCAGCACGCCTTCGAGCATCAAGCGCGACTCGGGCTCGATCAACTCGCGGCTTTCGGCGTCGGCCAGCGTCTTGATCAGCTCGGCCATGCTGTCGGGGCCGGGCGAGATGAACTCGATCAGTCGCTCGAAGAAGGACCGCTTGGTGTCGAGGTCTGCCGCGGCTGCGCCGGGGGCGGCCGAGCGCGAGGGCCGGGAATGAGCGGGGTCTGACACGAAGGGCGGGCGACCTGCTTTGGGCGCCGACGATGGGGAGCGGTCGAGAATAACCGAGCGCCGTGGCACCCCACCCGAGACAGTGCCGGCTCCAGGCCCGCCGGGCGGAACGGCAGCCATGGTGCAACAAACGGCAACAGGCGGCAGCTGAGCCTCGGCCGGCAGGCGAGACGGTATAGGACGGTATAGGACGGCAGAGGTCGGCAGAGGACGGCACAATCGCGGCCGTGAAATGGCTGCCCCGACCCGCCTTGCGTGTGCCCATCCTGGCGATGGCCGCGGTCATCGTGCTGTCCAACGTGCTGGTGCAGTACCCGATCAACGCCTGGCTGACCTGGGGTGCCTTCAGCTATCCGGTGGTCTATCTGGTCACCGATCTCAGCAACCGCGCGTCAGGCCCCCGGGCGGCGCGCATGGTGGCCGCGATCGGCTTCGCGCTGGCGGTGGCGCTGTCGTTGGTGCTGGCGCCCTGGCGCGTGGCGCTGGCGTCGGGCAGCGCCTTCATCCTGTCGCAACTGATGGACATCTCGGTCTTCAACCGGCTGCGCCGCGCCAGCTGGTGGAAGGCGCCGTTGATCGGCTCGCTGGTGGCATCGGTGGTCGACACCGCCGTGTTCTTCTTCCTCGCCTTTGCCGGCACCACGGTGGACTGGTTGCCGCTGGCGATCGGTGACCTGGGGGTCAAGGCGCTGATGGCAGCAGTGCTGCTGCTGCCCTACAAGGCGCTGCTGCCGCATCTGGTGCCCCGCCTGCCGCTGCCCCCGGCGCCGTCGGCTGCGCCGTCACCCTGACGATTTCTGCCCTGCGGGTGCGGGCCGCAGACTTGCAAGACAACCGATCGCCCCCATGTTTTGGCGTCGCAAATCAGAGCACTCCATCCGAGCACCCTGCTGCCATGAACACCAACACCACCCAAGCCAAGCCCACTGCCGTCGCCGCCACCGTCACCCCGACCGTGCGGGGGCTGATCCCGGCCACCATCCTCACTGGCTTCCTGGGCTCGGGCAAGACCACCCTGCTCAAGCGCGTGCTGTCTGAAGCCCACGGCCAGAAGATCGCGGTGATCGAGAACGAGTTCGGTGAGGAGAACATCGACAACGAGATCCTGGTGGCCGACACCAATGAACAGATCATCCAGATGAGCAACGGCTGCGTCTGCTGCACGATCCGCGAGGACCTGCGCACGACGCTGGCCGATCTGGCCGAGAAACGCCGCAAGGGTGAACTCGACTTCGATCGCATCGTCATCGAGACCACCGGCATCGCCGACCCCGGTCCGGTGGCGCAGACGTTCTTCATCGACGACGAGATCGCCAGCAGCTATCTGCTCGACAGCGTGCTGACCCTGGTCGACGCCAAACATGCGCAGTCACAGCTCGACAGCCGCCAGGAAGCGCGGCGCCAGATTGGGTTCGCCGACCAGATCTTCATCAGCAAGACCGACCTGGTGAGCGGCCCCGAGGTCGAGGCCTTGAAGCACCGCATCAAGCACATGAACCCGCGGGCGCCGCAGCATGCGGTGCATTTCGGCGAGGTGCCGATCGCGCAGGTGTTCGACTTGAAGGGCTTCAACCTCAACGCCAAGCTGGACATCGACCCCGATTTTCTGACCACCGACGACCACTCGGGCCATGACCACAAGCACGGCCGTGAGAACGACCATAAACACGACCACAAGCACGGCCATGACCACGGGCACGGTGCGCACCGCGGCCACGACCACGCCGAGGGCGAAGCCTGCGACCACCCCCACCACCATGCCCACGACGACGATGTGAAGTCGTTCGTGTTTCGCGCCAAGAAGCCCTTCAACCCGGCCAAGCTCGAAGAATTCCTGGGGGCGATCGTGCAGGTCTATGGCCCCAAGATGCTGCGTTACAAGGGCGTGCTCTACATGAAGGGCAGCGACCGCAAGATCATCTTTCAGGGTGTGCACCAGCTGATGGGCAGTGACCTGGGTCCGAAATGGGCACCGGGTGAGGACAAGGGCAGCAAGATGGTCTTCATCGGCATCGACATGCCACGCGACGTGCTGCTGCAGGGCCTGGAGCAATGCCTGGTCTGATGGCGTGACATCCGAGCACATCTGCACCACCGGACACCCGCAGGGGCGTCGCTACAATTTGCGCGCTCTGCGGGCCGGTCAGCAGCCGCCCGCCAGGTCGACCGTGATGGTGAGGAGTCCAGCGTGAGCACAGTCCCGGCCCAGAAAACAGCCGCCAGCAAGATCCCGGCCAGCGCCGACAAGAAGACCGCCGTGAAGACCACCGCAGTGAAGACGACCGCCCCCAAAACGCCGCCCAAGGCAGCATCCGCCCCCAAACCTGCGGCCGCGCCTTCGCCAGCGGTCACGGCAGCACCGGCGCCGGCGCCAGCTCCAGCGCCAGCGCCAGCGCCAGCCAAGACTTCACGTTCGGCAGCCGCCCGGGCTGCGGCCAAGGCGATGCCGCAACAGATTACGCAATTGCCGAGCCCGGCACCTTTTGCGAACCGGTTCACGGACCGGTTCGCTCCGGCCCGCGCTCCTGCCCGCGCGATGGCCGACGCGGACGAGCTGCCCAGGGCCGCGCACAAGCCCAATCCAAAGCTCGTGAATGCGTGGAAAAACAAGGTCGGCCGCGAGCTGACCGACGACGAAGTGCTGGCGATGCCCGAAGCGGAATACATGAACGACAAGCAAGTCGACTTCTTCCGCGCCCGGCTGCAGCAGCAGAAGGACGACCTGTTGTCGAACGCTGGCGAAACCACCGAGCACCTGCGCGAGGACACGTCGATCGTTCCCGACCCGGCCGACCGCGCCACGATCGAGGAAGAGCACGCGCTGGAGTTGCGCACCCGCGACCGTGAACGCAAGCTCTTGAAGAAGATCGCGCAGTCGCTGACCCGTCTGGAGAACAACGAGTACGGCTTCTGCGACGAAACCGGCGAGCCGATCGGCCTGGCGCGGCTGATGGCGCGGCCCACCGCGACGCTTTCGCTGGAAGCGCAACAGCGGCGCGAATTGAAACAGAAGATGTTCGGCGACTGATTCGCGAATGGTCCGGTCCTGGGGCGCTGGGGCCCGGGCTGGCCTGGATCGCGGGTACCATTTCTCATGGCCGACAACGACAGCTTCTTCCGCAAGGTGGTGCGCTTCGTGGCCAATCCGGCCACCGACTGGAAAGAGATCGGCTCGACCGTCGACGAAACCCGCGAGCTCGAGGTCGAGAAGACCGAGCTGAAGAACATGATCGAGCGCAAGCGGCGCAACGATTTCGTCCGCAAGCGCGAATTCGACATGCTGCGGCAGGTGCGCCGTGAGGGCCTGACCCCCGAGCAGTTGGCCGCACTCGGCGGCTCTTCGAGACTCGAAGACGCCGACATCCGTTCGCCCGAGAGTGCCGCGCCGCGCCAGCACGGCGTCAAGGCCAAGATCGACGCCATCGAGCAGCAGATGGTTGGAGACGCCGGCTTTCATTCTTCTGGGCGTGGCCGTGGCGCCGGCGCTTCCGGGCCCCCGGCAGCCGCGCCGCCGTCCGCCGGTCCGCGCATGGCGCGCAACTCGTCTCCGGCCCCACTGCAGATGGCCAGCGGGCTGCCGCCGCTGACGCCGGTGGACTCGGACGCTGCGCCCGCGCCGGCGTCGTTCGACAGTTTCGCCGCCGCGCCGTCAGTGGCCGGTCATCGCGCCGAATCCGACCACGCTAGCCATTTCGGAGACGAATTCGCGGTCGAGGTCAACGAGGTCGTTCATGACCCCGAGCTGGACGAAGCCGTGATCGCCTTCGCCAATGCCGACTTCACACAATGCGAGCAGGCGCTTCAGCGCATCACCAGCCCGGACGGGCCGCGTGCGCAGCATGCCGAGACCTGGCTGGTGCTGTTCGACCTGTACCGCGCCACCGGGCAGCACCAGCACTTCGAGGCGCTTGCGGTCGAATACGCGCAGCAGTTCGGCTGGTCGGCGCCGCAGTGGTATTCACTTCCGCGGTTGGTGGCCGATGCCGTGGCCGATGAGCCCGTCGCCCAGCGGCGCAGCAACGACCGGGCACGCGAGGCGGTTTCTGGCTTGCGGGGCGGCGATGGCGCAGGCGCCAGCGGCGGCCATCCCGGTGGTGCACGCGACGGCCGCGCGTCGCGAGCCGATGGCCCTGTCGGTTGGCTCTGCCCGCCCGTGCTCGACATCGAAGCCGTGGGGCGGTTGCGCTCGCAGACGCTGCAACTGCCGCTGCCTTGGGTCTTCGACTGGAGCGAGTTGCAGACCATCGAGGCCGAAGCTGCAATGCAGCTGTCGATGGTGCTTCGCCTGTGGGCGGGGCAGCCGCTGGAGATGCGCTGGATCGCCGGCGAACGCCTGTTCCAGGTGCTGCAGGACGCCGCCCCCGCGGGCGTGCGCGACGCCGACCCCGCCTTCTGGCTCACGCGCCTGGACGCCTTGCGGCTGGTCAACCGCGCCGACCGTTTCGACGAAGCCGCCATCGACTACTGCGTGACCTATGAAGTCAGCCCCCCGTCGTGGGAGCCCACGCGTTGCAGGGTTCACATCAGCGACAGCGGGCTGTCCACCCGCACACCGCCGTTGTCGATGGTCAGCGATGTATCCACGAGTTTCGTCGAGTCGCATCACGAGAACGACCCGCAGTCGAGCGTCGAAGTGGCGCATGTGGAACTGTCCGGCCAACTGGTCGGCGACATCGGTGAGACGCTGTCCCGATTGCACGACATGCTGACCCGGGCGCCGGTGATCAGCGTGTCCTGCGCGCGCCTGATCCGGGTCGACTTCATCGCTGCCGGCGACCTGTTGAACTGGGTTCTGTCCAAGCGGGCCGAACACCGCGCGGTGCACTTCGTCGATGCCCATCGGCTGGTGGCGTTGTTCTTCGGCGCGATGGGGATCAACGAGCACGCACGGGTGATCGTCAGGAAGGTGTAGCCCCGGTCAAGGTCTGCTCCCGCGCCAATGGTGCAAGGCGTCCCCGCCATTCCGCCTTGATCGGCCGTCGTTCGTCCTTACCATCGCTGCACCCATGGAAACCTATCACGGCACCACCATCGTCAGCGTGCGTCGCGGCGCGCTTGTCGCCATCGGCGGCGACGGGCAGGTCACGCTCGGCAACACCGTTGTCAAGTCGACTGCTCGCAAGGTTCGCAGGCTCTACAAGGATCAGGTGCTGGCCGGCTTTGCCGGCGCCACTGCCGACGCCTTCACGCTCTTCGAACGCTTCGAGGCCAAGCTCGAACGCCACCAAGGCCACTTGCAGCGCGCAGCCATCGAGCTCACCAAAGACTGGCGCACCGACCGTGTGTTGCGGCGGCTGGAAGCGATGCTGGCAGTGGCCGACCGCACCTGCAGCCTGATCATCACCGGCAACGGCGACGTGCTCGAACCCGAGCACGGCATCGTGGCGATCGGCTCCGGGGGTGCGTTTGCTCAAGCGGCGGCACGCGCCCTGTTGGACCACACCGAAATGACGCCACCGCAGATCGTCAAGCGCGCGCTCGAGATCGCCGGCGACATCTGCATCTACACCAACCACAGCCACACCGTGGAAGTTCTGGACTGAACCGATGTCGATGACCCCGCAAGAGATCGTCTCCGAACTCGACCGCCACATCATCGGCCAGCAGGGCGCCAAGCGAGCCGTGGCGATCGCGTTGCGCAACCGCTGGCGGCGCCAGCGCGTCGAAGGCTCGCTGAAGAGCGAGATCACGCCCAAGAACATCCTGATGATCGGTCCCACCGGGGTCGGCAAGACCGAGATCGCACGCCGCCTGGCGCGGCTGGCGGATGCGCCCTTCATCAAGGTCGAGGCCACCAAGTTCACGGAGGTCGGCTATGTGGGCAAGGATGTCGACGCCATCATCCGCGACCTGATGGATGTGGCGGTCAAGCAGGAACGCGACCGCCAGATCAAGACCCGCCGCGCGGCTGCCGAAGACGCAGCTGAAGAGCGCGTGCTGGACGTGCTGGTGCCCCCCAGCCGCGATGCCAAGGAAGCCCGCAACGCACCGAGCATCGGCTTCACCAGCGACGCACCCGCCGCACCGGCAGACAACACCGCGCGCCAGGTGATGAGAAAGCGGCTGCGCGAAGGCCTGCTGGACGACAAGGAGATCGAACTCGACCTGGCCGATTCGAAGCCGTTGCTCGAGATCATGGGACCGCAAGGCATGGAAGAGATGGCCGAACAGTTGAAAAGCATGTTCAGCCAGATGGCCCCGCAAAAGCGCCAGACCCGCAAGCTGAAGATCCGCGAGGCGCTGGACAAGCTGGTCGAGGAAGAAGCCGCCAAGCTCGTCAACGAGGACGAGATCCGCGCTGCCGCGCTGGCGAACGCCGAAAGCAACGGCATCGTTTTCATCGACGAGATCGACAAGGTCGCCTCTCGCAGCGACAACCACAGCAGCGCCGAGGTCAGCCGCCAGGGCGTGCAGCGCGACCTGCTGCCGTTGGTCGAAGGCACCGCGGTCAGCACCAAGTACGGCATCGTCAAGACCGACCACATGCTGTTCATCGCCAGCGGCGCGTTCCACCTGGCCAAGCCCAGCGACCTGATCCCAGAGTTGCAGGGCCGGTTTCCGATCCGGGTCGAGCTGCAGTCGCTGTCGGTGGCCGACTTCGAGGCCATTCTGACCAGCACCCACGCCAGCCTGATCAAACAGTATCAGGCGTTGCTGGCCACCGAAGGCGTGACGCTGGAGGTGACCCCGGGCGGGGTTCAGCGGCTGGCGCAGATCGCCTTCGAAGTCAACGAGCGCACCGAGAACATCGGCGCTCGCCGCCTGGCCACCGTGATGGAACATCTGCTGGACGAGATCAGCTTCGACGCGCCGAACCGCGAAGGTCAGACGGTGACGATCGACACAGCGATGGTCGACGGGCGGCTCGCCGCGTTGGCCAAGGACGAAGACCTGTCGCGTTTCATTCTCTGACTTCGGAAGCACTGCAATGAGCAACGACACCACCGACTTGCCGATGCGCGCCCTGGGTCGTTCGGGCCTGCGCACGGCCCCGCTCACGCTCGGCAGCAACGTCTTCGGCTGGACCGCCGACGAAGCAGCTTCGTTCGCCGTGCTGGATGCTTTCGTCGATGGCGGCTTCAACCTGATCGACACCGCCGACATGTATTCGCGCTGGGCGCCCGGTCACAGCGGTGGCGAATCCGAAGCGACCATCGGCCGCTGGCTCAAGCAAAGCGGCAAGCGCGACCGGGTGCTGATCGCCACCAAGGTCGGCAAGCCGATGGGGGACGAGGGAAGCGGACGCCAGGGTCTCTCACGGCGCTGGATCCGCGAAGCGGTGCACGACTCGCTGACGCGGCTGCAGACCGACCGCATCGACCTCTACCAGTCGCACGACGACGACGCCGACACCCCACTGGAAGACACGCTGGCTGCCTTCGGCGAACTGATCACCGAAGGCAAGGTGCGCGCGATCGGTGCATCCAATTACAGCGCACCGCGGCTGGCCGAAGCGCTGGCCACCAGCCAGCGGCTCGGCCTGCCGCGCTACGAGACTCTGCAGCCGCACTACAACCTGGTCGAGCGCGCGGTGTTTGAAGACGCGCTGCAGCCGCTGTGCATCGAGCATGGGCTCGGCGTGATCAATTTTTTCGGTCTGGCCAAGGGTTTTCTGAGCGGCAAGTACCGCAGCGAAGCCGATCTCTCGAAGAGCCCGCGCGGCAGTGGCGTCAAGCAATACCTCAACCAACGCGGGCTGCGCATCCTGGCTGCGCTGGACGATGCCGCGAGAGCGCTGGACGCATCCCCGGCGCAGGTGGCACTGGCGTGGCAGATCGCGCAGCCGGGCATCACCGCGCCGATCGTCAGTGCGACTTCGGTCGAGCAGTGGAACGAACTGGCAGGTGCGGCGCGACTGCAGTTGGGTGACGACCTGCGCGACGCGCTGGAGCGGGCGAGCCGCGAAACCTCAGCGACCTGATCGGCAGTTCGGCTCCCTCGACGGCGCGGCGGCTCGACGGCTCGACGGCAGCGGCAGCCTTTCCCAGCGGCGGTTGCCGCCAGCCCACACCCCTTCAGTGCGGCAAGGCAGCGCCTTCGGCAGTGCGATTCGATGCTGCGGCGCGTGCGCCGACACCCGCTTCTGGACCGGCATCGATTGCCAGTGCCAATGCCACGGCTCCCGCATAGCTCTCGGCGGCCCCGGCCATGCGCGCGGATTCAGCTTCGACCGCGCCGAGCCGCAGCCGCAGCAAGCGGCGGGTGCGACGCACCTCGCGCGCTTCGATGCGGTTCAGGGTGCCGAACAACTGGTGCCAGCGCGCCCAGGCGAAGCCCTGCAGGTGCGCCGTCAGCTGCAGTTGCCCCAGATGCACCAGCGCATCGGGCAGATGCAGCAGCGCCACCGTCAACTCGATCGTGTTCTGACCCAGCCATGCGGCTCGAATGCTCTCGCGAAATGCAGCCGCGGCTTCGGCCCAGCGACGTTCCCGCACCAGCACCCGCCCCAGCTGCCGGGACCGTGCCGACACCCCCATCAAACTGCCGTCTGCGTGCGCCTGTGCGATGACATGCCTGAACATCTGGATCGCATCGCCGGCGCGCCCCATCCAACCCCAGATCGTGGCGCGGTCGACAAGGCGGCTGGCGATCATCGACGCGTCGCCCAGTTCCTCGGCGATGGCCAGACAACGCGAGATCAGCACCTCGGCGCTGACATAGTCCTCATGCAGGTTGACCCGGATCATCGCCAGCATCCGCAGCACCATGTCCTTTGCCAACAGGCTGCCGCCCGACTCGACCAGCGCCAGCGCTTCTCGCAGCGTCGGCTCGAGCTGCTCGTCGTGCATGCCCATCGAGTAACGGACCCACGCCTGGCGCATCACCAGAACGCCGCGCCGGGTGATGTCGGCCGGCGGCGGGCTGGCGCCTGCAGGTGCGGGGGCCAGCGCAAGGGCCGATTCCAGGTACTGCAACGCCAGCTTGCCGTCTCCCATCGTCACGCGGTTCCATGCCAACAGGTCGAGTGCTTCTGCGCGCAGGCCCGCATCGAGGTTCTGTTCAGCGGCCAGCTCGACGGCCTTCTCGAGCCCTTGCACGGTGGCCAGCGGCAACGTCGCTCGGGCCCAGTAGCCGTGCACCGCCACGACCAGCTCCAGACCCGCCTGCGGCTCGCCATCGTTTGCCGCGGTGACCAGCGCTTGCTGCAGGTGCAAGTTGTTGGCGGTGTGCATGCTGTTTTTCAAGGCTGCATTGCGGCGGGCCTCCAGCAGCAGCCAGCTGCGCAGCTTCGAACGCGACCCGCGCGCCACATCGTCCATGCAGCGTTCGGCAGCGAACTCGCGCACCGGCACCAGCAGCGCGTAGGTCGTGGCAGGGTCGCCATGGCCATCCTTGCCGCCATGGACTGCCAGCACCAGCGACAGCTGATGCAGCTCATCGATGCGCAACTGCAGCTCGCGCAAATCCAGCCCGGCCAGGTGGGCCAGCAGGCCCGCGCTGGCAGGCGCCTGAAGCGTCGACATGCACTGCAGCAGATGGTCGTGCGCAGCAGACAGGTGCTGCCAGCTGAAGCCGAGCATGTGGCGCATCGAGGCATGGCGTGCATCGGCCGACGCGCGCCGCGCAGGCCGCGCCAGCAGGTCGAGCATCGGCGTGCCGGCGCCATGCACCAGCCGCTGCAGCAATTCCGCCGGCTCCAGGGTGCCGATCCGTGACGCTGCGAGTTCGATCGCCAGCGGCATGCCACCGAGCAAACGCACGATCTCGA
>JBDSMV010000453.1:0-2597 GCA_039915715.1 Rubrivivax sp.
AGGTTTCAGGCTGCTGGAGCAACTGCTGGCCGCCGACGGCACTGTCAAGGTCATCGTGCTGACGGGCCAGAACGACCAGACGAATGCCTTGCGGGCAATCGCGCTCGGTGCCTACGACTTCCTGGCCAAGCCGTTCGAGCCCGAGGTGTTGAATCTGACGATCGAACGCGCCAGCCGGCTCGCTGAACTGCAGGCCGAGAACCGCCGCCTGCAGGCCCTGCACCAGCCCGACGCATTGTCCAGCCTGATCACTCGAGACGCCGAGATGATGCGCATCGCGCGCACCATCGAGAAGGTCGCCACCACGGACGCCACCGTGTTGTTGCTGGGCGAAAGCGGCACCGGCAAGGAGGTGCTGGCGCAGGGCCTGCATGCGGCCAGCAAGCGCAGCGGGCGTTTTGTGGCCATCAATTGCGCGGCCATCCCAGAGAACCTGCTGGAGTCCGAACTCTTCGGTCACGAAAAGGGCGCCTTCACCGGCGCTGCCAAGACCACACTCGGCAAGATCGAAACCGCCGACAAGGGCACCTTGATGCTCGACGAGATCGGCGACTTGCCGCAGTCGCTGCAGGCCAAGCTGCTGCGCTTTCTGCAGGAACGCACCATCGAGCGGCTCGGCGGCCGCAACGAGATCGCGGTCGATGTGCGGGTGGTGTGCGCCACCCATCAGAACCTGAAGGCACAGATCGCCGACGGTCGCTTCCGTGAAGACCTGTACTACCGGCTGGCCGAGATCAGCGTCCTGATCCCGCCGCTGCGCGACCGGGTCGGCGACGCGGTGCTGTTGGCGCACGCCTTCCTGCGCCGCTTTGCGCAGGACCAGCGGCGCAGCAACCTGAGCTTCAGTGACGAAGCGGTGCGCGCCATCGAGGCCCACGCCTGGCCCGGCAACGTGCGCGAACTGCTCAACGCCACCAAGCGGGCGTCGATCATGGCCGATGGAGACCGCATCGGCTGCGATGACCTGGGTCTGCCGGCTGCGGTGGCCCGGAGCCGCAACGGCGCGCCCGCCGCGGACGGCGGGGGCGACAGCAGCGACGGCGCTAGCGAGGGCGCCCGACCCGACTCGGCCATCGGCGCCGACACCTCCGACCTCGACCTGCGTGCCGTGCGCGAAGCTGCCGAGCGGCAGGCCATCGTTGCGGCACTGGCGCGCAGCAATGGCAACATCGTGCGAGCTTCCGAGATCCTGGGCGTCAGCCGTCCAACGCTCTACGACCTGATGCGACGGTTGTCGATCAAATGAGGCGAGCATGCAACGCCATGCGTTCGGCCCGCAACGCGGAAGTGGGCGCCTGCCGGCCTTGATCTGACAGCCCTGGCAGAGCATGGCAATGCGGGCCGGTGCGAGGAGACAACACACCATGGAATCGACGTCGATGAGAAACCGCAATCATTCAAGACACGTGGCCGGCCTCGCCACTGCAGCCCTCTTGACGCTGGCCGTCATGGGCGGATGCAGCGGTGAGTCCGAAACCCAACTGGTGGCTTCGGCCAAGGCGTTGCTGGCCAAGAACGACGAGAAGGGTGCGGTCATTCAATTGAAGACTGCGCTGCAGAAGAACCCGGGATCGGGCGAAGCCCGTTTTCTGCTGGGCAAGACCCTGTTGGCGCAGGGCGACCCGGTGGCTGCGCAGGTCGAACTGGTCAAGGCCCGAGAAAGCGGCGTGCCCGACGACCGGTTCGTTCCCGAACTGGCGCGCGCCCTGCTGCTGCAGGGGGATACCGTCAAGCTCCTGGCGCAGTTCGGTGACACCCGACTCACCGACCCGCAGGCGGCGGCCGACTTGCAGACCACGCTGGCAGCCGCGCATGCGGCTCGCAACCAGATCGAGCAGGCCGATGCCGCTGCCACCGAAGCGCTGCGCCTGGTGCCGGGTTATGTGCCGGCGATGCTGATGAAGGCCCGGCTCGAAGCCGGCGCCGGCGATGTCGACGTGGCGCTGCGCCGGCTCGACAGCGTGCTGGCGGGCGCGCCGACCGAAGCCCGGGCCGGGGTGCTCAAGGGCCAGATCCTGTGGCGCTCGAAGGGCGACGGAAAGGCTGCGCTGGAAGTCTTTCGAAGCGTGATCGAGAAGAGCCCGGGTGCGGTGGCCGCGCATGTCGGAGCGCTGGACATCCTGTTCCGCGAGGGCCGCATGGACGAAGCCCGCAGCGGCGTCGACGCGCTGAAGAAGGTTGCCCCCGACAACCCTGAAACGGTCTTCTACCAGGCCCAGGTGGCCTTCGCCGACAAGGATTACAAGGCGGTGCGCGAGTTCACCGATCGCTTGCTGAAGTTCGCCCCTGAAAACGTGCGTGTGCTGGAGCTGGCCGGAGCGGCCGAATTCCGCATGCAGCAATACGGGCAGGCCGATGTACTGCTGTCGAAGGCGCTGAAGAACGCGCCGCAACAACTGCTGACGCGTCAATTGCTGGCGCAAACCCACCTGCGCGCCGGCCAGCCCGGCAAGACCATCGAGGCGCTGCGCCCGGTGCTGGATTCGAGCGCAGCCGATGGCGCGTCGCTGGCACTGGCCGGCGAAGCCTGGCTGCAGATGGGCGACCACGCGCGGTCCGACGAGGCTTTCAAGCGCGCCCTGAAAGCGGCGCCCAAC
>JBDSMV010000468.1:0-4653 GCA_039915715.1 Rubrivivax sp.
GGCGCGATCATCCGCGCGGGGCAGGTGGTGAACGCGACCGGCCCCTGGGCGAATGCGCTCGGCGGGTTGCTCGGCGCGCCAATCCCGGTGCGCGCCGCGGTGCAGCAGGTGATGGCCGACGAGGCCACCGTGCTGATCGATGGGGTCGAGGTCGCCTTTTTCCCTCCGGTGACCGGGGGTTGACGATGACTGCTGCAGCGCATGGGGCGCGCGTCCGCATCCAGGCCGGCGACTTCGACCTCGGTGCCGAGATGGCTTCGTTGCGGCTCGGTGACGGCGGTGTCGGTGCGGTGGTGAGCTTCGTGGGCACCGTGCGCGACCGCCACGGTGCTTCTGCTTCAGCTGCGGCGACGGTGACGGCGATGGAGCTAGAGCATTACCCAGGAATGACCGAAGCCTCGGTCGAAGCGATGATCGACCAGGCCCATGCGCGCTTCGACATCCGCGCTGCAAGGGTGGTGCACCGCGTCGGCGTGCTGCTGCCGCTGGATCAGATCGTGCTGGTCGCGGTTACTTCGGCCCATCGCGGACAGGCCTTCCAGGCTTGCGAATTCCTGATGGATTATCTGAAAACGCAGGCTCCATTCTGGAAGAAGGAAACCACGCCGGCAGGCGCTCAGTGGGTCGATGCCCGCGTTGCCGACGACGCCGCATTGGCGCGTTGGGGCATCCGGGCGGTCAATGGCTGAACGACCCCCTGCGATGCGCCGTCCGCACGGGAAGCCGGCTGCGGCCGACGAGCCCGCGCGATCAGCACCCGCCGGCGCGGCGACCGAGCCGGTGGCATCGGGAGCCGCGGCCAAGCCCCAGGTCGAGTTGGCGCTGTTGCGCCGGGCGCTCGGCCGCTTCACCACCGGCGTCACCATCGTCAGCTGCCTCGACGCGCGCGGCCGGCCGGTGGGTCTGACCGTCAATTCCTTCAACGCACTGTCGCTCGACCCCCCGCTGGTGCTGTGGTCGCTGCGCGAGAGCAGTGCCAGCGTGAGCGCCTTCGCCGGGGCTTCGCATTTCGTCGTCAACGTGCTGGCCGAGGGCCAACTCGAGATCTCGCGCCGCTTCGCATCCCGGATCAGTGACAAGTTTGCTGCGGTCGACTGGTCCCCCGGCATCGGCGGCGGGCCTGTGTTGTCGGGCTGCGCAGCGGTCTTCGAGTGCGAGAACTCAGCGCAGCAGATCGTGGGCGACCACCACCTTTATTTCGGGCGCGTGCTGGTGTGCAGCGAGCAAGCGCTGAAGCCGCTGATCTATCAGGGTGGGCATTACCGCAGGCTCGGCACCGCCCTGTAGTTGGCGCTCCTTTCCCGGTCGCCTTGTGGTCGATGCCTGATGCCTGATGCCTGATGCCTGATGCCTGATGTTCTAGCATCGCACTTTGCGGCATCGCACTTTGCGGCATCGACAGCCGGGGAATTCGCCATGCGCACCACCGTGGACATCGAAGACGACGTCTTGCAAGCCGCGAGGGAAGCGGCTCGCATGCAGAAGCGTCCGATCGGCGCCGTCATCAGCAGTTGGGCGCGCAGCGCGCTGCTGCAGGGCGTTGGGAATGGTGACGACGGCCAGCCCCACACGCACCGGGTCGAGAGCCCGCTTGCGAAGCACGGCATCGAGCCGCTGCCCAGACGCGGTGCCATCGTCACCAACGAACTCGTCAACCGCTTGCGTGACGAGGAAGGCATCTGAGCGCCGGACGGCCGAAGGGCATGCGGGCACTGTTGGATGTCAAAGTGGTGATCGCTCTGCACGATGCAGATCATGTGCACCACGAAGCTGCAGATGTCCAACCACACCTATTCCGCCCGCAGCCATGTTTTTTGGGCTGACGACATCAGCCTCTTCGACCCGGGCGTGGTCGACCCGAAGCGGCGGCACGGGCACCGCCAAATCATCGACATCTACCTGCTGGCGTTGGCGGTGAAGCATGGCGGACGGTTCGTCACCATGGATACCGTGGTCGACCGGCAGGTGGTGCGGGGTGCCACGACCGATCATCTGGTCACGCTATCGAAGTGATGGAAGCGACCCCAATCACATTTCGACGCTTGAGTCGACTCTTCGATGCGGGACTTGATTCGCGATCCTTGACCCGCATCTGAATCAGATTGCCGAGGAGATTCACCGATGCGAGCCGACAAACTCACGACCGCTTTTCAGCAGGCGCTGGGCGACGCCCAGAGTGCAGCCGTGGCGCGCGACAACCCCTACATCGAACCCGCACACGTGCTGGCGGCGATGCTGGCCCAGCCTGACGGCCCCAAAGCACTGCTCGACCGTGCCGGTGCCGGCACCGCGGCGCTTTCGACAGCGATGGAAACCGCGATCCGCAACCTGCCGCAGGTGCAGGGCAGCGGACAAATGGTGCAGCCTGGGCGCGACCTGCTGCAGCTGTTGCAGACAGCGGACAAGGAAGCCACCCAACGGGGCGACCAGTTCATTGCCAGTGAGATGTTTCTGCTGGCGCTGGCCGATGCCAAGACCGACATCGGCGGCATCGTGCGCGGCCACGGGCTCACCCGCAAGGCGCTGGAGGCCGCGGTGACGGCGGTGCGCGGCGGGCAGTCTGTGGACTCGGCTGAATCCGAAGGTCAGCGTGAGGCGCTGAAGAAATACACGCTGGACCTGACCGAGCGTGCCCGCCAGGGCAAGCTCGACCCGGTGATCGGCCGCGACGACGAGATCCGCCGCGCCATCCAGGTGCTGCAGCGGCGCAGCAAGAACAACCCGGTGTTGATCGGCGAGCCGGGCGTCGGCAAAACCGCGATCGTCGAAGGCCTGGCACAGCGCATCGTCAACGGCGAGGTGCCCGAGAGCCTGAAGAACAAGCGCGTGCTGGTGTTGGACATGGCCGGCCTGTTGGCCGGTGCCAAGTACCGCGGTGAATTCGAAGAGCGGCTGAAAGCGGTGCTGAAGGAGGTTTCGGCCGACGAGGGCCGCATCATCCTGTTCATCGACGAACTGCACACGATGGTCGGTGCGGGCAAGGCCGAAGGCGCCATCGATGCCGGCAATATGCTGAAACCGGCCTTGGCGCGTGGCGAGCTGCACTGCATCGGCGCCACCACGCTGGCCGAGTACCGCAAGTACGTCGAGAAAGACGCTGCGCTGGAGCGCCGTTTTCAGAAGGTGCTGGTCGATGAGCCCTCGGTTGAAGCCACGGTCGCGATCCTGCGCGGTCTGCAGGAAAAGTATGAGGTTCACCACGGGGTCGAGATCACCGACCCGGCGATCGTCGCCGCGGCCGAACTCAGCCACCGCTACATCACCGACCGCTTCCTTCCCGACAAGGCCATTGACCTGATCGACGAGGCGGCGGCCAAGGTCAAGATTGAGCTCGACAGCAAGCCCGAGGCGATGGACCGTCTGGACCGGCGGTTGATCCAGTTGAAGATCGAACGCGAAGCGATGCGCAAGGAAAAGGACGAAGCCTCGGTCAAGCGTTTCGAGCTGATCGAAGACGAGATGGCCAAGCTGCAGCGCGAATACGAAGACCTGGAAGAGGTCTGGACGGCTGAGAAAGCGGCTGCGCAGGGCAGCGAGGAGTTGCTCGCCGAACGCGACAAGCTGCGGATGCAGATCGACGAGTTGACGCGCAAGGGCGATTTCAACCAGGTTGCGGAGTTGCAGTACGGGCGCCTGCCGCAGGTCGAAAAACGTTTGAAGGAAGCGCAGACCCGCGAGATCGACAAGAAGGACGCCGGCCGTCCGCAACTGCTGCGAACGATGGTCGGTGCCGAGGAGATCGCCGAAGTGGTGGCGCGTGCGACCGGGATTCCGGTCGCAAAGCTGATGCAGGGCGAGCGTGACAAGCTTCTGCAGATGGAAGCCAAGCTGCATGAACGTGTGGTGGGGCAGGACGAGGCGATCACCGCGGTGGCCGACGCCATCCGCCGCAGCCGCGCCGGCTTGTCCGACCCCAACCGGCCGCTGGGCAGTTTTCTGTTCCTGGGCCCGACGGGGGTCGGCAAAACCGAGCTGTGCAAGGCGCTGGCAGGTTTTCTGTTCGACAGCGAAGACCACATGATCCGCGTCGACATGTCGGAGTACATGGAGAAGCACTCGGTCAGCCGTCTGATTGGCGCGCCGCCGGGCTACGTGGGCTATGACGAAGGCGGTGCGTTGACCGAGGCCGTGCGCCGCAAGCCCTACAGCGTGCTGCTGCTGGATGAGGTGGAAAAGGCACACCCTGACATATTCAATGTGCTTCTTCAGGTGCTGGATGATGGTCGCCTGACCGATGGGCAGGGCCGCACGGTCGACTTCAAGAACACCGTGATCGTGATGACCAGCAACCTCGGTTCGCACCTGATCATGCAGATGGCCGGGCAACCCGCGGCCGATATCCATGAAGCGGTGTGGGCAGAGGTCAAGCAGCACTTCAGGCCCGAGTTCCTCAACCGAATCGATGAGACTGTGGTGTTCCACGGGCTCGACGCCAAGCAAATCCAGAGCATCGCGTCGATCCAGCTCGCGCAGTTGGCGAAGCGACTGGACAAGCTGGAGATGAAGCTGGAAGTGTCGCCGGCGGCGCTGGCCGAGCTGGCCAAGGTGGGGTTCGATCCGGCCTTTGGTGCGCGGCCGCTGAAACGGGCGATTCAGCAGCGCATCGAGAACCCTGTCAGCAAGCTGATTCTGCAGGGCAAGTTCGGGCCCAAG
>JBDSMV010000471.1:0-12811 GCA_039915715.1 Rubrivivax sp.
CAATCATGGCCATGGTGATCACTCCTCGTCCCCTGCTCAAGAAAGAGGCAGGGTAGGTTGAACACCCGGGTCAAATTTGGATCGGCTCTACCGCTTCAGGTGGGTCCGTTTTCGGTCGGCGTCAACACCGATGGCGAGCAGTGATTGCGATGACGCCATCGACTCGTTCGACGCGCACCGCCGCTATGCGCAGCCTGGTTCAGATGATCGTTCAGCGGGCCCTGGATGCCGTACTGTCCGAGGCTCAAGGAACCGTCAATGAAAGAGCAGAAGACACGCCCACGCAGCGCTTTACGCGCGGTACAGCACGGACCAGCAGAGGCAGAGCTCGATCGAAGACCAACTGCGCGATGCACGGCAGCGCTCGGAACGCGAGGGTTGGCTCATCGTTGCTCAGCACAGCGACAGCGGTGTGAGCGGCAGCGTACCGGTCGCCCTGCGCGCAGGCGGCAAAGCGCTCTTGGCCGACGCGCTTGCAGGACGGTTTTCAGTATTGGTCCTGGAAGGCTTGGATCGACTGAGTCGCGAGATTGGTGAATCAGAGACCATCACCAAGCGCCTTGAGTATGTGGGCACCCGGATCATTGGCACGGCCGACGGATACGACAGCCACGCGCAAGGTCGCAAGGTGATGCGCATAGCCCGCGGGCTGGTCAACGAGCTGTATCTAGACGATCTCAAAGAAAAGACCCACCGTGGACTCGCTGGTCAGTTCGATCGTGGGTTTCATGTCGGCGGCGTGTGCTTCGGTTACCGCAGCCAGCCAACGACCAATGGGCGGGGCCGCGAGTTGGTGGTAGACCCTGAGCGGGCGGCCATCGTGCAGCGCATCTTCGGCGAATTCGCTGACGGCGCAAGTGGGCGCAGCATCGTTCACAGGTTGAATGCTGAGGGTCTAGCCAGCCCCCGCGGTGGCACCTGGGCCGTTTCTGCCCTGGTTGGCGACAGCAAGCGACGCGCGGGTCTGCTGAACAATGAGACGTACATAGGTCGGCTGGTGTGGAATCGGCGCCAGTGGCTGAAGGATCCCGCCAGCGGGCGACGGCGGTACGTCGACCGCCCACAGAGCGAATGGCTGGTGCGCGACGAGCCGGCGCTGTGCATCTTGTCGCCCCAGCTATGGCAGGCCGTGCGCAACCGTGAGCGTAATGGGCCAGCTCGCGGCACTCGGCGCGGTGGCGGTTCGGCGCCACGCACCTTGTTCGCTGGTCTACTTCGGTGCCCTGCCTGCGGCGGTCCGATGAACGCCATCGACGCCCGACGCTACGGATGTAACGCAAGGCATGACCGCGGCGCGACCGTCTGCACCAACGGCGACGCATAAAGTCGGTTGGCCGTTGACACGGCGCTTCTGGCGGTTGTTCGCGAGGAATTAATGAGCCCGAGCGCGCTGGCGGAGCTTCACCAAGCGGTTCGTTCGGCGCTTCTGACTGCCGAGAAGGTGAGCCAGTCAGATGGTGGACAGGCCAAGCGTCAGGCAGTCCTCAAAGGCGAAATCGTGCGGCTGGTTGATGCGGTGGCCTCGGTCGGCATCAGCAGTGCATTGCAGACACGGCTCGTGGCCGGCGGAAGCCGAACTGGCAAGCTTGGATCGAGTCAGCCAGTCAAAGTCCCCAGCCCCACCCGAGCTGACCGCGGCGCAACTGATGGCAGCGTACCAGCGCCAGCTGCTGCAACTTCAAGAGGCGCTGAAGAGCGATATGGACCGTGACCGGACCCGGACCCTGCTGGCCGACATCCTTGGTCCCGTCATCTTGTCTCGTGACGATGCAGGGCGTTGGGCAGAAATAGAAGAGCCGGTCATGCGGTTGGCATTGACCGGCTCGACGCCTTCAGAAGTGGTTGCGGGGGCAGGATTTGAACCTGCGACCTTTGGGTTATGAGCCCAACGAGCTACCAGACTGCTCCACCCCGCGCTTGAAGGCGCATGGTAGCACGGCCGTCGCTTGACCCCCGGCACTCTCTCCAGTGCCAATGGGCCTGTAGGCCCGCCGCCCTCACCATTCGCCGACCAGCATCAGGGTCATCCACCGCCCTGGGTGTTACGCCCTTGAACGCCACCGCCGATCCCGCACCCCGCAAGGTCCTGCTCGTCGACGACCATCAATTGGTTTGCATGGGCATGAAGACTTGCCTTAGGTAACCGGGGCAGCGCGCTATTCGGCAAGGCTCGCGGTCACCTCGTCGATGCGCGCCATCAACTCCGGCGTCAGCCGCTCCACCACCGCCATCGCCTTAAGGTTGTCGTGCACCTGCGCCACCTTTGACGCGCCGGTGATGACGCTGCTGACATGCGGATTCTTCAGTGCCCAGGCCAGCGCCAGTTGCGCCAGACTGGCGTCGACCTCCTTGGCGATCGGCACCAGCTTCTGCACCGCCGAGTTCTTGTCGGCGTCGGTCAGGCTGTCGCGGAAGCCCTTCATGCTTTCCAGCGAACCGCGGCTGTCGTCGGGCACGCCGCCCTTGTACTTGCCGGTCAGCAGACCCGATGCCAGCGGGCTCCAGGTGGTGAGGCCGAGGCCGATGTCGGCGTAGAGCCGCGCGTATTCGTCTTCGACGCGCTTGCGGTGGAACAGGTTGTATTGCGGCTGCTCCATCAGCGGCTTGTGCAGGTGATGGCGCTCGGCGATGTCCCAGGCGGCGCGGATCTCGCCGGCGCTCCATTCGCTGGTGCCCCAATACAGCGCCTTGCCTTGCGTGATCATGTCGCTCATCGCATGCACCGTTTCCTCGATCGGCGTGTGCGGGTCGGCGCGGTGGCAATAGATCAGGTCGACATGGTCGAGTTGCAGCCTTTTGAGCGAGCCGTCGATGGCTTGCATCAGGTACTTGCGGTTCAGGGTGTTCTTGCGGTTGACGGCTTCGCCCTTGTTGTCGATGCCCCAGTAGAACTTGGTCGACACGACATAGTTCAAGCGCGGCCACGCCAGTTTCTTGAACGCGTTGCCCATGATGGTTTCGCTGCGCCCGTCGGCATAGACCTCGGCGTTGTCGAAGAAGTTGACGCCGGCGTCGTAAGCGGCGGCCAGCATCTCGACCGCGGCACCGTCGTCGACCTGGTTGTGGTACGTGACCCACGACCCCAGCGACAGCGCGCTGACGCGAAGGCCGCTGCGGCCCAGGTTGCGGTATTGCATCGGATGGCTCATGGTGTGGCGCCCCTCGTGCTGTTGAACAGCCGATGAGCCTAGCTCAGGCCCCGATCCCACGTGGCGGTGTGCTCTGTTGGGCACACAACGCGCCGATGGTGAACGACTCTTCGAACACCGAGGTGCCGCACAGGTCGGCGTGGGCAAACCGCAACCGCCCGCGCTGCGCACGCAGCGCGGCGATGGCCGCACTGCCGCGCACCCCCGGCACCGGGATCGCCATGCCGTGGCCCCAGCGCATCAGGTCGATGCGGCCGGCAGCCGTCGGCAGGTCCGGATGCACCACCGCGGCATCGGCCAGCACCCGCTGGGCCCAGGTGGCGGCGCTGTCTTGCAGCAGCGCGCCGCGCTCTGCAGTTGGCAAGGCACGGTAGAAGCTCAGCACCGTCGGCCCCGGTGCCGTGCGCAGGCTCTGGTGCATGGCGTCGACATACCCGAGCGCGCTGTCGCCGTAGGCCACGTTGTCCCAGGCCGGGGGTGCGCCGCTGCGGTGCAGCAGCGGCGCGGCCAACGCCACGTTGGCGACCAGCCAGGGGGCGTAGCTCAGTTGCGATGCGATCTCGCGCAAGGCTGTCGGGGGTGATTCCACCAACCGCGCAGCCACGAACAGCGGCAGCGCCAGCACCACCGTGCCCGCGCTCCACTGCTCGAGCCGCGAGGTCGCTTCGTCCCACGCCAGCACGGTGACGGCATGGCGCCCCTCGGTCACGCGCAGCACCGTGCGGCCGGTGTGGGTGCGGGCTGCGAATGGCGCTGCGAGCCGCTGCACCAGCCAGGCGTTGCCCTCGGGCCAGGTCCACACCGGCTCGCGTTCGGTGTCTTCGTCGCCGGGGGCATGAAAACCATGACGGCTGGCGAAATACTGCAACCCGGCCCAGGCCGACACCACGGTTGCATCGGCGCCGAAGTCGTCGCGGCAGCAGTAGTCGAGGTACCAGCGCAGCTGCGCATCGACCAGCCCGCGGCGGTCCAGCCACGCTGCGAAAGTGACGGCGTCCAGCGCCTGGTGTGCCGCCGTCCACGGTGCGCGGATGCTGGGCAACGCAAAGCCGGTGCGTTGCGCGGCGGCGACCTCGGCAGCGAAAAGCCGCACCTGGGCCTGCATCGCCGCGCCGGGCTCGACCGGTGGCAGCAGGCCTTCGACCCAGGCGCCGTCGATGAACAACCGCTCTTGCGGTGCGAAGCACAGGTGGCGTTCGGCCGGCACGCTCTGGCCCAGATGCTGCTGCAGCAAACCGATCTCGTGCAGCCATTCACTCACTTCGACTGCCGGGCTGTGCGGCGGCGGCACCGGCAGGTAGTGCGCACCCAGCGGGCAGTCGATCGACCCGATCGAATGGCCGCGGCTGTTGCCGCCGGCATGGTCTTCCAGTTCCAGCAACTGCACCCCGTCGACGCCCCGCGCGGCAAAGGCCCGCGCGGCCGACAAGCCGGCCACGCCGGCGCCCACGATCAGCACCGGCGCGCGGCGTTGCACATCGGCCGGCGCCAGTTGCTGTCGCTCGCGCGCAGCGCCGCGCAGGCGGTGCCCGCGTTCGTGCGACGCACCGACCCAATGGGCATCGGGTGTCGAAGCGGTTGCCTCGGCGGGAGATGGCCGGCAACCGGTCAACGCCAGCACCCCGGCACCGGCGGTGGCGCCCAGCCATTGCCGCCGTGACCAATCGGACGCGGTCATCGGTCGACCCGCCCCCACTCGGCTTCGAAGGTGTGCACCAGCACCTGGTTCGACAGCCGGTTGGGTTCGGCGCCGACGCGCGCCATGTCGGGTGGAAACTGCAACACGGCCGGCAATCCTTCGACCGTCAGGAAGCGCAACCCGGCAGGCAGCTCGGTGGCGGCCCGAAACGGCCGCCGGCCGGCGATCACGAAGCCCCATTCGCCGAAGCTGGGCACATGCACATGCAACGGCGTCGCGCTCAGCCCCACGGCTTCGAGCGTGGCCACCACGGTCCAGAAGCTCTTGCGCGCGATCAGCGGCGAGGTGGTCTGCACGACCATCAAGCCGCCGGCGTTCATGGCCTGCTCAGCGCGCGCATAGAAGCTCGTGGTGTAGAGCTTGCCGAGCGCGAAGTTGCTGGGGTCGGGGAAGTCGATCACGATCACGTCGTAGGGCCCGGCCTGGGCGCTTGCTTCGGCCGCGCGCGCTTCGAGCCAGGTGTAGGCGTCGGCGTTGACGACCTCGACCCGCGGGTCGCGCAATGCGTCGTGGTTCAGCGCGCGCAGGCGCGCATCGGTGCTGAAGAGCTGCGTCATCTGCGGGTCCAACTCGACCAGCGTGATGTGCTGCACCCCCTTCCAGCGCAGCAGCTCTCGCACCGCCATGCCGTCGCCACCGCCCAGCACCAGCACCCGACGGGCGGCCCCGTGCGAGGCCATCACCGGGTGCACCAGGGTCTCGTGATAGCGGTACTCGTCGCGCGAATCGAACTGCAGGTTGCCGTTCAGAAACAGGCGCACGCCGCGGTGGCCAGCGGTGACCACCACGCGTTGATAGGGACTCGATTCGCGCAGCACCACATCGGCGCCATAGAAGCGGTCTTCGGCCCAGGTCGTCAGCCGGTCGGCCTGCCACAGCGCCAGCAACAACCCACCGATCACCGCTGCGCAGGCCAGCGCATGTGCGCGCCAGCGGCGCAGGCCGGCTCTGAAGATCCACAGCGCCCAGGCCGCCACCGCGGCGTTCAGCAGGCCGAAGAAGATGCCGGTGCGCACGAGACCCAGGTGCGGCACGAACAGCAGCGGAAACGCCACCGCCACCACCAGTGCGCCCAGGTAGTCGAAGGTCAGCACCTGCGACACCAGTTGCGACAGCGCATAGCGCTTGGCAAACTGCGCTTTGAGGATCCGCATCACGAGCGGAATCTCCAGCCCCACCAGCACCCCGATCAACCCCACCAGCGCATACAGCAGCATGCGAAAAGCGCCACCGTCCTGCGTCGGCAAACTGGCATGGGCCACGAACAACACCGCCGGCATCAACCCGCCGACCAGCCCCACCAGCAACTCGATGCGCAGGAACTGCGCCACCAGCTGGTGCTGCAGATGGCGGCTGGCCCACGAGCCGATGCCCATCGCGAACAGGTAGGCGCCGATCACGGTCGAGAACTGCAGCACCGAGTCGCCGAGCAGAAAGCTGGCCATCGCGCCGGCGGCCAGTTCGTAGACCAACCCGCAAGCCGCCACCACGAACACCGACACCAGCAGCGCGACTTCGGCCGGCGCCACGCCGGGCGTGGTGTGGGACACAGCACCCGGTTCATCGGCCGCGCTGATCGAGTCGAGCGGGCCGACCGCAGCGGCTGTCGCAGCCAGATCGTCGTTCGTCGGGGCAGTGGGCGCTGGCATCGCCGCGAGGGTATCGCAGCACCTGCGCGACAACCGCGATCAACCGTGTGGGCGCGCCTGACCGGCGCTGTGCGCCGACAATCCAGCCGCATGGGAACCCTCTATCTCGTGCGCCACGGCCAGGCCTCGTTCGGGCAGGCCGACTACGACCGGCTCAGCGAACTCGGAACGCGCCAGTGTCATGCGCTCGGCGCCTGGTTCGCCGGCCGCGACGTCCGCTTCGAAGCCGTGTTGCGGGGCACGCTGCGCCGCCACCGGCAATCGCTGGACGCGATCGCCGATGGCTATGCCGCAGAAGGCTGCGGTGCGTTGCCCGAAGCCCTGAACTGGCCGGGTTTGAACGAATACGACAGCGAAGCGCTGATCCGCTGCATCCAGCCCGAACCGCTGGCAGCACCCGACACGCCAGAGGTCTATCGCTCCCATTTCCGCCTGCTGCGGCGCGCGATGACGGCCTGGATGGCCGGCGAAACCGAGCCGGTGGGCATGCCCAGCTGGGTCGACTTCGGCCGCGGCGTCAGCGGAGCGCTGGACCATGTGCGCAGCCACTGCAACGGCGATGTGCTGCTGGTCAGCAGCGGTGGCCCGATCGCCACTGCAGCGGGTCAGGTGCTGGGCTGCGATGCGGCAACGGTGGTGGAGTTGAACCTGCGGATCCGCAACAGTGCGGTGACCGAGTTCGCCTTCAATCCGAAGCGCCATTCGCTGCTCGCCTTCAACCACCTGCCTCACCTGGACGCCGTAGAGCGGCGTGGGTGGGTCAGCTACAGCTGAGGATTCGCTGCCGCAACTGTCTGG
Organism: Rubrivivax sp.; assembly: GCA_039915715.1. GTDB lineage: Bacteria > Pseudomonadota > Gammaproteobacteria > Burkholderiales > Burkholderiaceae_C > Rubrivivax. The sequence goes on from JBDSMV010000471.1 coordinate 7,296, forward strand.
CGCGCGCGGTACACGGACGGCCTGAGCCCCGTGACCTTCAAGAACGTGTTCGAGAACGCAAAGGCATTCAGGTAGCCGACCCGCCCTGCAATGGCGTCGACCTTCAAGCGGGTGGTGGCCAGCAGGTGCGCCGCATGCCGGATTCGCTGATGCGAAACCTGCTGCATCGGGCTGCGGCCCAGTCCACGTTGGCACAGGCGGCGCAAATGCTCGTCGCTGGTGTGAGCGATCAGCGCCAATTCCCGCACGCTCCATGGACGGGCCAGGTCATCGCGCACGGTGTGCCACAGCGTTGCCAGCCGCTGGTCGTTGCGCCAGGGGTCCATGAAGCGGTCGACATAGCGTTCGATCAGATCGATCCACAAGGTGCAAGTTGCCGCGTCCGCGCCATGCTCGAACTCGCGCACCAGACCGGCGATCGCGTGGCTGAGTGCGTCGGTGTTGCAGCGTGCCAGCACCGGCGCCATGATGCCCAGCCGCGACCGCTCCGACTCCGGCAGGTACCGCACCCAGCAGTACTGCCATCGCTGCGACGCGACGGCATGGAATGCATGTCGAACATGGCTTGGCGCAAACGACGCCATGCCGCCGCGGTGCGACTTCCAGCGCCCGTCCAGCAGCATCTGGCCCGCACCCCCGACGGTGCCGTGCAGGTAGGCGCCGCTGAGGTTGGTGCGAACGATGCGGTAGGGCACGGCGGCATCGCCCACGCCGACATGCGCGATGTGGCGCTGCGCCAGTGCGTCGCACTGCTCGGCGCGCACGGTGATCTGCCGTGTGTCAGCGCCAACGATGTGGGTTTCGAGTAGCTGTTGGTGGATTGCGCTCATGGCCTGACTGACGACTGGCTCTTAATCTTGGGCCCGGACACACCCTGTGGCAATGTGTGTTTCAGATAGGTGCTTTCCCTAAGCCGCCAATGAAGGCCACCCGAGATTCCGATGCCGTGCTTCGAACGCCAAGCCCTGATGCAGAAGTATCGGCAGATGGTGGAACGCCGCGTTCCGATCATCGGCGGTGGCGCCGGCACTGGCATCTCCGCCAAGTGTGAAGAAGCGGGCGGCATCGACCTGATCGTGATCTACAACTCCGGCCGTTACCGCATGGCCGGTCGTGCGTCACTGGCCGGGCTACTGGCCTACGGCAATGCCAACGAGATCGTGCTGGAGATGGCGGGCGAGGTGCTGCCAGTCGTCAAGCACACACCGGTCATCGCCGGCGTCAATGGGACCGACCCGTTCCTGGTGATGCCGGTGTTCCTGCGCAAGCTCAAAGAATTGGGCTTCTCCGGGATTCAGAACTTTCCCACCATCGGCATCATCGACGGCAACTTCCGCGCAAGCCTGGAAGAAACCGGCATCAATTTCTCGACCGAGGTCGAGATGATTGCGCAAGCCCATGCGCTGGATCTGCTCACGACGCCCTATGTCTTCAACGCCGAGCAAGCGGTGGCGATGACCGAAGCCGGCGCCGACTTCATCGTGCCGCACATGGGGGTCACGGTCGGCGGCACGATCGGGGCTTCGTCGGCGCGAACCCTCGACGCCTGCGTGGCCGACATCGACGCTTGGGCCGCGGCGGCGCGCAAGGTCCGACCCGGGGTGATCGTGATCGCCCACGGCGGTCCGATCGCGACCCCGCGAGATGCCGCGTATGTGCTGCGACACAGCGCGCACTGCAACGGCTTCTACGGCGCCAGCAGCATGGAACGGTTGCCGGTCGAAGTCGCGATGACCGAACGCATCCGCGAGTTCAAGCGGATCGCTTTCTGAAATTTCCCGACATGCCCATCGCCACCGCCTACGTCGTCGGCACCTTCGACACCAAGGGTGCGGAGTTGCACCATGTCGCCGGGTTGCTGCGTGAGCGTGGGTTGAAGGTGGTGTCGGTGGATGTCGGCACGCGAGGCCTCACGCCCGGCGTCGATGTCGGCGCACGCGAGGTGGCATCGCATCACCCGGGCGGTGTCGACGCCGTGCTCGGCAGCCACGACCGCGGCCGTTCGGTGACGGCAATGAGCGAGGCGCTGTGCCGCTTCATCGCCCAGCGCGACGACATCCGCGGCATGCTGGCGCTGGGCGGCTCCGGCGGCACGGCGGTGGTGACCCCAGCGATGCGTTCGCTGCCGATCGGCGTGCCGAAGGTGATGGTGTCGACGATGGCCAGCGGCGACACCGCTCCCTATGTCGATGTCAGCGACATCACGATGGTATTTCCGGTCACCGACATCGCGGGGTTGAACCGGATCTCGCGCATGGTGCTGGGCAATGCCGCGCATGCATTGGCCGGCATGCTGTTGCACCCGGTGATCCAGGAGCACGATGAGAAACCTGCGCTCGCTCTGAGCATGTTCGGGGTTACGACACCGTGCGTCGAGCAGGTCAGGCAGCGGCTGCGCGACGACTTCGACTGCCAGGTCTTCCATGCCAACGGCTCGGGCGGGCGTGCGTTGGAAGCACTGGCGCGAGCCGGCCTGTTCGCCGGCGTGCTCGACCTGACAACCACGGAGGCAGTCGACCACCTGTTCGGCGGTGTCTGCACCGCCGGTGCTGATCGGTTCGAGGCCGCGGTGCACAGCGGGCTGCCGTGGGTCGGCTCGTGCGGCGCGCTCGACATGGTCAATTTCGGCGCACCCGACAGCGTGCCGGAGCGCTACCGGGGCCGGCTCTTGCACCACCACAACGCGACGGTCACGCTGATGCGCACCAGCACCGACGAGATGCAACAGGCGGGGCGATGGATCGCCGAGAAGCTCAACCGCTCATCAGGTCCGGTTTGCTGGCTGATTCCGCATGGCGGCGTCTCGGCGCTCGATGCACCGGGCCAGCCCTTTCACGACCCGGTGGCCGACGCGGCGTTGTTCGACGCCATCGAGCAGGCCTTCAAGCCGAGCGCCGATCACCGTCTGCTTCGCCTGAAACACCACATCAACGATGCGGCATTCGCCGATGTCGTCGCACAGGAAACCCGGCGGTTGATTCCGCTGTCCGCGCCCCCTTCAACCAGAACCACCAGGAGACAGACATGAAGAAACGACTGCTGTTGCAAACCGCCTTGGCCGGCGCCGCCCTGTTGCTGACCACCGCCGGCAGTCAAGCTCAATCGCAGGTGCGTGAGTTGCGCATGGGAAGCCCGTTCCCAAGCAGCAGCCACATGTACACGGGCATGCAGAAGTTCGCCGAAGAGGTTGGCAAGGAAACCCAGGGCCGCTTCAAGGTCAACGTCTATGCCGACAGCCAGATTGGCGGCATTCCGCAACTGCTGACCGGCATGCAGCTTGGCACCGTGGACATGGCGTTGATCGGCATCGGTGTGGCCACGTCGTTGAAGGGCGGCGACCCACTCTCGGTGGCCTATGTGCCCTACATCTTCAAGAGCAAGCAAGCCGCTACCGACGTGCTGAATGGGCCGCTGTTCACCGACATCTTCGAAGGCATCGCCAACCAGTCCGGGGTGCGCTTGTTCGTGCTGGATGGCGCACGGTCGCCGCGTGCCTTCCAGAGCACCCGCGGGCCCATCAGGAAACCCGAGGACATTCGCGGCATGCGGGTGCGCGTGCCGCAGGTCGAGATGTTCCGCGCCATGTTCGAGAAGCTCGGCGTCAAGGCGGTGCAGACCGGCATGTCCGACATCTACACCGCGTTGTCGAAGGGCCAGGTCGAAGCGCAGGACAACGGCTTCGACGTGTCGCTGAACTTCAAGTGGCACGAAGTGGCCAAGTACTGGGCCGCGACCGATCACAACTTCGAGCCGGTGGGCTTCTACATCAGCGACAAGCTGTGGAAAACCTTGGCGCCAGCCGACCAGGCCGCGTTCAAGAAGGCCGGCCATGCCGCCGGTGCGTTGATCACGAAGCTGGGCAACGAAGTCGACCGCAAAGGCGTCGAGGAACTGAAGTCGCTCGGCGTGACTTACACCCAACCGGATCTCGGACCCTGGCGCGACGCGCTGAAAGACGTGCACTTGCCGTACGAAGGCAAGCTGTGGCCCGCCGGCATGGTTGAGCGCATCCGCGCGCTGCCCGAGAACAGGTGATACCGGTGATGCGCTGGCTGTCCCGCCTGTCGTCGACCGCCGACCGCATCACCGATGCGGTCCTGATCGTCGGCATGGTGGCGCTGCTGGCCCTCATCACACTGCAGATGGTCGACCGGCACTTGATCGACGTGCCGATCCGCGAGCCCGACGCCTATGCCCGCATCTGCATCATCTGGCTGTGTTTCGTGGGCTTTGCCAGCGCGGTGCGTGCCGAGATGGCGATCCGGGTCGATCTGCTGGACCACTGGATGAGCGAGCAGGTGCGAGCGCTGTTGCAGATCGTGTTCGACCTGCTGATCCTGGCCACGGTGGCGTTGTTGCTGACCAAGGGCTGGCTGCTGGTGCAGATCGGCGGCGACCAGCGCATCCTGGGCACGGCGCTGACGCGGGCGGTGCCGAACGCGGGGCTGGTGGTGGGTTGCGTGGCGCTCGGGATCTTCGTCGCGGTGCGGTGGCTCCAGCGGTTGGCCACGTTCGGGCGTTGAGGCGGGCATGCTGGCGCTGCTGTTCCTCAGTTTCCTGGCGCTGCTGCTGATCGGCTTCGATGTCGGCTTCTCGATGATCGTCGCGTCGCTGCTGGGCGCGGTCTTCAAGAGCGGGCAGGCGGTGGACACGGCGATGGTGCCGCTGTCGATGCTGGCCTATGTGGACAGCTATGCGCTGGTGCAGATCCCCCTCTTCATCCTGGCCGGCGAGCTGATGAACCAGGGCGGGCTGACCCTGCGGCTGATCGAGTGGAGTCAGACCCTGGTGGGCCGCCTGCGCGGCAGCCTGGGGCATGTCTCGATCCTGACCAACCTGATCATGTCGGGGGTGTCGGGCTCGGCGGTGGCCGACGCCATCGCCACTGGCAAGCCGCTGATACCCGCCATGCAGCGCGCCAAGTACAGCGATGGCTTCGCCGGCGCGGTGATCGCAGCCGGTGCGCTGCTCGGGCCCATCATTCCGCCATCGATCCCGATGGTGGTCTACGGGCAACTGGCAAGCCAGTCGGTGATGAAGCTCTTCATGGCCGGCGTGGTGCCCGGCGTGATGCTGGCGGCGGGCTTCCTGGGTCTGTGCACGCTGATCGGGCGGCGCCGCAACTACCCGACGCTGCCGGCGTCGAACTGGACCGATCGCGGGCGTGCCACCTGGCGCGCCGGTTGGGCGCTGATGATGCCGCTGATCATCATCTTCGGCATTCGCTTCGGCTGGGTCACCGACACCGAAGCCGCAGCAGTTGCAGCACTGTATGCGCTCTTCATCAGCCTTTTCATCTATCGCAGCATCAAGCCGGCGCGTCTGCCGGCGCTGCTGATCACGGCGGCCAAGTCGTCGGGCACGATCCTGTTCCTGCTGGCGGCCGCCGGCCCGTTCAGCTGGCTGGTGGCCGAAAGCCATATCGGTGCGGCCATGACCAGTTTGATCCGCGGCATGTCCGACAACCCGACAGTGATCATGCTGATCATCAACGCCTTTCTGCTGCTGGTGGGCTG
>JBDSMV010000391.1:0-18492 GCA_039915715.1 Rubrivivax sp.
ACGTCTACTTTCCGACCACGGCCATCGTCTCGCTGCTGTACGTGATGGAAAGCGGGGCGTCGGCCGAGATCGCGGTCGTGGGCAACGAAGGTGTTGTCGGTATCTCGCTGTTCATGGGCGGCGAAACCACGCCGAGTCGCGCCGTCGTGCAAAGCGCCGGCCAGGGCTTTCGGCTCACAGGCAGGGCGATCAAGGACGAATTCGGCCGCTCGGGTCCCGTCATGCATCTGCTGCTGCGCTACACCCAGGCGCTGATCACGCAAATGGCACAGACCGCAGTGTGCAACCGCCACCATTCGCTCGACCAGCAGCTGTGCCGCTGGCTGCTGCTCAGCATGGACCGCCTGCGGGGCAACGAGCTCGCCATGACGCAAGAGCTGATCGCCAACATGCTGGGGGTACGGCGCGAAGGCGTGACCGAAGGGGCACTGAGTCTGCAGAAGGCAGGCCTCATCCGTTATTCCCGTGGCCATATCACGGTGCTCGATCGCGACGGTCTGGAGAAGCGCACCTGCGAGTGTTACGCCGTCGTGAAGACCGAATACCAGCGACTGCTGCCGGTGAAAATCTCGACCTGACACGGGCCTTCGATTGGTCAGGCGCAGCGGTCAGGCTGTCGATCGGGCCGAGGTTCTCGCCGGCGTCGGTTGGTCTGCGGCGGGTCGATTCGATCCATCTCGTGGATCTGCCCCTGGGTGTAAAGCGGTTTGGATGTAGCTTGGCGAGGTCGAGCGACTAACGCCGTGTCGTTCCGGTTCACGTCAGGGATCGCAGGCTGGCGTGCCGCAGACCCAGCTGTTGCTCAGGCGTGAGCTCGCTGTCAGTGCCGAGGCGCCGCGCGCTGGTGCCGAGCCGGTGCCGAGCCGGTGCCATTGCGGCGGACCTTATTGATCAGGACGAACCAGCGTTGCTCTCCGCTCCTGCCGTGCGCCGCTATGTGAGCTACCGAACAGACGGGCCCACGGGTTGCGCCCATCGTCAGCTCCCACCAATGCATTTCACGCAAATCTAAGAGGACCGAAAATGAACAAGTATTCCCTGGCACTTGCAGTCCTGATGCTTTCGGCCAGTGCGGTCATGGCGCAGGAAGTGATGATGAAGGACGGAAAGATGATGACGATGAACGATGGCCGTCCGATGGCGATGGAAAAGGACATGACCCTGTCCAACGGCAACAAGGTCATGATGGACGGCACCGTCATGATGAAAGACGGCGGGAAGATGAAGATGCAAAACGGCATGATGATGGGTGCAAATGGCCATATGTCGATGCGCGACGGCATGACCATGAAGGACGGCAAGATGATGATGATGAAAGACGGTCAGTCCATGGCGATGGACAAGGACGTGACGATGTCCAACGGCAACAAGGTCATGATGGACGGCACGATCATGATGAAAGACGGCAAAAAAATGAATATGAAGAACGGCATGATGATGGATGGAAACGGCATGATGATGGATCACAACGGCATGATGATGAAGTAGTCGCGCGGCCCTGCATCCACCGATGAAGCGCTGCTGAAAACGACACTCGCCCATCTCATCATGCTGATTGGCGCAGCACACCGGGTCGTTCGTGTAGAGACAACCCGTTGCGTCAGGCGTCGGCCCAATGTCGTGGATCACGCGCAGACACTCTCGCTGGAGCAAGTCGCTCAGTTGTCGGGCGTCGACAGTGCCGCCCTGATCGGGAAGAACTGCTGCGCCACAGCGACCGAGACTGGATCATCTTGCGCCCGGGCCAGCTGCGACGACGCCACTGCTGGCGCAATCCTGCTGCGGCGCGCATGCATCGGCATCGGCCTGCCCAGCAGGCAACACATCGAGCGAAATGGCCGTTTGCGATGCGGCGGCACAGATCAGCCGGGGTCAGCCACCGCGGGCGCGGCCGCCGGCCGGGGCGTGTCGCTCTCGATCTGACCGTCCACCAGTTCGATCACGCGGTCGCAGCGGTCGGCCAGCCGCGGATCGTGCGTGACCACCAGGAATGCAGTGCCGCGCTCGTGGTGCATGCGCCGCATCACGCGGAAGACCTCGTCGGAACTGGCGCTGTCGAGGTTGCCGGTGGGCTCGTCGGCCAGCACCAGCGGCGGCTCGTTGACGAGCGCACGCGCGATCGCCACGCGCTGTTGCATGCCGCCTGACAACTCGCCCGGCCGTTTGTTCAGCGCATCGGCCAGGCCCACGGCGGTCAGCATCGCGATGGCCGCTGCCAGCGCGCTGGCACTGACGCGGCCTTCGCGCATCAGCGCCGGCAGCGTCACGTTCTCCAGCGCACTGAAGGCCGGCAGCAGATGGTGAAACTGGAAGACGAAACCCAGTGCCTCCCGCCGGCGCAGGGTCAGCGCCTGGTCGTCCAGCGTGCTGGTCTCCTGGCCCAGCAGCTGGTAAGTGCCGGCGGTGGGCTGCTCGAGCAGGCCGAGAATGTTGAGCAACGTGCTCTTGCCGGATCCCGACGGACCGATTAGCGCGACGAACTCGCCGCGAGCCAGTCGCAGGTCCAGGCCGTGCAGCACCTCGGCTTCGTTCGGTCGCCCCAGGTGGTACGACTTGCGCATCCGGTTGAGCGCGATCAGCGTGCTTGATGCAGACGGCGCGGACGGCGCGGACGGCGCGGACGGCGCGGTCCGCGCGATCGGCGCGATCGGCGCATTCACCGGGCAGCGCCCGTCACCGACTTCACAGCCGGATCGCCTGTGCCGGGTCCAGCGCCGCAGCGCGTCGTGCTGGCGCCAGCGCGGCCAGCACGCCGGCGACCGTGGCACCCAGCGCCACCTGCAGTGCCAGCGTCGGCGGCAGAACGATGGTGAAGAGCGGCAACCCGTCGCTGCCGAGCGCGAAGCGAGAGAAGCCCTGGATCAGCGCCGCCGCCAGACCCACGCCCAACACCGAGCCGAGCGCGCCCACCACCGCCCCCTGCAGCAGGAAGATGCGCTGTACCTGGGCCCGCGTGGCGCCCATCGCGCGCAGGATGCCGATCTCGCGCTGCTTCTGCACCACCGACACCACCAACACGCTGGCGATGCCCAGCACCACCACCACCGCCACCACGACGCGGATGATGGCCGTGCTGATGCTCTGCGCGTTCAGCGCAGACACGAGTTGCGCATTGGCTTGCTGCCAGCTCTCGACGCGGTAGGGCAGTTGCGCCTGCAGCGCCGCGGCCAGCGTGCCGGCGGCCCACACATCGTCCAGCCGCAGATCCAGGCTGGTCGCGCCGCCGGGCAGGCCGATCAGGCTCTGCGCGCTGCGCAACGGCAGGTAGACCGTGCGGCGGTTGAGTTCGCGCACCCCCAGGTCGACGAGCGCGGTCACACGGGCGCCGTCGTTTGCGCTGCCGGTGCTGCCGGTGCTGATGGTGAAGCGGTCGCCGACAGCCAGACCCAGCTCGGCGGCCAGTTCGGTGCCCACCATCGCCTCGCCCGGGTTCAGGCGCGCGGTGCCGGCCACCACCTTGCTGCGCAGCTGCACGATGCGGTCGTAACGGTCGAGGTCGACACCGACCAGCGCGATCGCCTTCGTGGCCTCGCCGCGCAGCCCCAGCCCGGCGGCGCTGATCATCGGTGACACCGCAGCCACGCCGGGGCGAGTCTCCAGTTCGGCCATCAGTGCTGTCCAGTCGGCGATCGAGCGGGACCGCTGTTCACGCGGCTGCGTGCGGGTGAACAGCGACTCGCCGGCTCCGGTCTGGCGGGCCGGCGTCACGGCAGCGTCGCGTGCGCTGATCGTGATGTGCGCCTGTGCGCCGAGCGTCTTCTCCAGCGTGTTGGCCTGCAGGCCGCTGATCAGCGCCGAGATGTAGGTCACCACCGCCACGCCGGCCGCCACGCCGACGATGATCAACATCGACTGCATGCGCCCTTCGATCAGAAAGCGCAGTGCGACGCGGCGCTCGAAACCCAGACCCATCATCGGCCGCACCGATCGCGGCGGCAACGCAAGTCCATCACCTGCCCATTGCGTTGCTGAGCGCTGCGCCACCCTCACCCGCCTTCGCGCCACGGGTTGGAGTCGCGGCGTCCGGGTCGACCGGCTGCGGCCGCACGCGCTGCCCCGGCAGCGGGCTGGGGCCGACCATCACCGTCTCGCCATCGGCCACGCCGTCGATCACTTCCACCGCCGACAGTGTGCGCAGCCCAAGCCGCACCGGCCGCGCCTGCACACGGCCGTCCTGCGCGATCCAGACCTCGTCGCGGCCCGCCCGGCTGGCGGTACCGGTGTTGCGCAGAGCGGCCAGCGGCAGCACCCGCGCGCGGTCGCGGCTGGCGGTGGTGACTTCCATCGACAAGGTCATGTCCTCGCGCAGGAAGTCGGGCACCGTCGGCAACGAGAATCGCAACTCGATCGATCCGCGCTGGGCATCCACGCGCGGCGCGATGCGGGCCAATGTGGCGGTGAACCTTTGCTCTGGATAGGCATCGGCCAGCACGGCGGCGGTCTGGCCGGGCCGCAGGTCTTCGAGGAAGCGCTCGTCCACCTGCGCCACCAGTTCCAGCGGGCCGGCCAGCGCCAGCGTCAGCAACGCTCGCCCGGGCTGGACGATCTGTCCCGGCTCGACCTCGCGGCCCAGCACGCGTGCGTCGGCCGGTGCACGAACCACCGATTGCGAAAGCCGAACGCGGGCCGCGTCGGCGGCCGCCTCGGACAGCGCAAGCTGCGCCACGGCCTGCACGATGTCGCTGCCGGAGTTGGCCAGCGCCTGGCGCTGCGCCTGGGCAGCCATGACTTGCGCACGGGCCACCCGTGTGGCGCGCTCGGCCTCGTCCAGCCGCGCCTGACCGAGGAAGCCCTGCGCGACCAGTTCGCGCGTGCGGCGCAACTCGGCTTCGGCAGCCTGCAGCTGCGCGTCGGCCTGGGCCACGCCGGCACTGGCGGCGTCGCGCGATCCACCGCGCAGCCCGGCCAGGCGGGCCGCGGCCTGGCGCGAGCCGGCTTCGGCCTGGGCCAGCGCGGCGCGCCATTCTTCGTCCTCCAGCCGCAGCAGCACCTGGTCGGCCTTGACTGCATCGCCTTCGCGAACTGCCACCGTGGCGACTCGGCCCGTGACGGTGCTGCCGATCTCGACCCGCGACAGCGTCGTCACCCTGCCGCTGAACTGCAGCGTGCGCACCAGTGCTGCGGTCTGCACCTGCACCGACGCTGCGGCCGGTGGCCGGCCCAGTGTCCACCCCAGCACGGCCAGCAACAGCATCACCCCGGCTGCGGCCCATGCCATCGATCTGCGTGTCATCGGAGGCATTGTCGTCGTGGCCCCTGCAGCGGCAGGTCGTGCGTGCCGGTGCGCAGCATCGGCTGTTCCTGCACCACCTTCAGCGGGAGCTTGTTGCGCCCGATTCGCGAGTCGGCCAGCAGCTGCCGCAGCGGCGTCGCACCTCGGGCGCATCATCGAAACATGAGCATTCGTCACCTCGATTCCTTGTTCGACCCGGCCTCGGTGGCCGTCTTCGGCGCATCGTTGCGGCCCGGCAGCGTGGGCGGCACGGTCTGGCACAACCTGTGCACCGGCGCGTACGCCGGCGCGCTGTGGCCGGTCAACCCCAAGTACCGCATGCTGGGCGCGGAGCCTTGCTACGCCGATGTCGCCGCATTGCCCGAGGTGCCCGAGCTGGCGGTGATCTGCACGCCACCGGACACGGTGCCGGCGCTGATCGCGGCGCTGGGCGCACGCGGCACACGCGCCGCCGTGGTGCTGACCGCTGGCCTCAGCCCGGTGCACAAGCAGGCCATGCTGGACGCGGCGCGCGAGCACCTGCTGCGCATCCTGGGTCCCAACTGCCTGGGTCTGCTCTCGCCGCACATCGGGCTCAACGCCAGCTTCGCACACGTGGGTGCGGCGCCGGGGCAGCTGGCCTTTGTCTCCCAATCGGGAGCGCTCGTGACCGCGCTGCTCGACTGGGCGCGCGGGCGAGGCGTGGGTTTCTCGCATTTCGTCTCGCTGGGCGAAAGCGCCGATGTCGACTTCGGCGACATGCTCGACTGGCTGGCCAGCGACGCCAAGACCCGTGCCATCCTGCTGTACATCGAATCGATCGGCGATGCGCGCAAGTTCATGTCGGCCGCACGCGCGGCGGCACGCAACAAGCCGGTGATCCTGGTCAAGGCCGGGCGGTCGGCACAGGGGCAGGCAGCGGCCGCATCGCACACCGGTGCGCTCGCGGGCTCCGACGCGGTGTTCGATGCCGCGGTGCGGCGTGCCGGCATGCTGCGTGTGGACACGCTGCAGGAACTGTTCGATGCCGCGCTGACGCTGGACCGGCTGGCCGGTGGTGCATCCGGTATGGCGATCGATAGGGCGGCCGAACGCGTCACGATCGTCACCAACGGCGGTGGTGCGGGCGTGATGGCGGCAGATGCGGTGGCGGCCGCCGGGCTGACGCTGGCCCCCTTGTCCGAAACCACCCGCGCGGCGCTGGACCTGGCCCTGCCCACCAACTGGTCTCACGGCAACCCGGTGGATCTGATCGGCGACGCGCCGGAGGCGCGCTACGTGGCTGCGCTGCAGGCCCTGCTGGCCGACCGCAGCGCCGGCATGCTGCTGTTCACGCACGCGCCCACGGCCATCGTGCCCAGCGCATGCATCGCCCAAGCGCTGGTGCCGCTGCTGCAGCCGCAGGCGGCGCGCGTGGTCAGCGCGTGGCTGGGCGGCGAGGCCGTGGCCGAAGCGCGGCAGTGCTTCCAGAGCGCCGGCCTGGCCTGCTACGACACCCCCGAGCAAGCCGTGGCTGCGATCGCGATGCTGGCCACCTGGCGCCGCAACCAGGCGCAGCTGATGGAAGCGCCCGATGCCGAGGCTGCGAACGCGGGCAATGTCTCATCCGACCTGGCGCCGGCGCGCGCGGTGATCGCGCAGGCCCTGGCCGAGGGCCGCGAGATGCTCAGCGAACCCGAAGCCAAGACGGTGCTCGGCGCCGCAGGCGTGCCGGTGGCGACCACTCGCCGCACCGGCCTGGCCGCCGATGAAGCCGTGGCCGCGGCGCAGGCCATCGGCTGGCCGGTGGCGCTGAAGATCCTGTCGAACGACATCTCGCACAAGAGCGACGCGGGTGGCGTGAGTCTCGACCTGAGCGACGAAGCGGCGCTGCGCGCGGCCGTGGCGACCATGCTTCAGCGGGTGCGAGAACACCAGCCCGGCGCTTTGCTGCAAGGCTTCACGGTGCAGTCGATGGTGAAGCGCCCGCTGGCGCAGGAGCTTATCGTCGGCGCCAGCCTGGACCCGCAGTTCGGCCCGGTCATCCTGTTCGGCCAGGGTGGCACCGCAGTCGAAGTGATTGCCGACCACGCGCTGGCCCTGCCGCCGCTGAACCGGCCCCTGGCCCAGGCGCTGGTGGACCGTACGCGAATCGCCCGGTTGCTGCGCGGCTGGCGCGATGTGCCACCGGTGCACATGCCCGCGGTGCTGGACACATTGGTGGCGGTGTCGCGGCTGCTGGCCGAACTGCCTGAAGTGGTGGAACTCGACATCAACCCGCTGCTGGCCGATGCGCAGGGCGTGATCGCGCTCGATGCGCGGGTGCTGCTGCGCGCCAGCGCACCGGGCGGTGCCGCGCACTTCGCCATCCGGCCCTACCCCAGTGAGCTGGAGGAAACCTGGGAGTGGCAGGGCCAGCAGGTCCGGGTGCGCCCGATTCGGCCCGACGACGAAGCGCGCCACCGGCGCTTCCTCGAGCGCCTGGACCCCGAGGACATTCGCATGCGCATCTTCTACAGCCGCCGCAGCATCGAGCGCAGCGAGCTTGCCCGGCTGACGCAGATCGACTACGAACGGGAGATGGCCTTCATCGCACTGGACGAGGCCGCCGAAACCCTGGGCGTGGTCCGTGCCGTGGCCGACCCCGACAACATCGAAGCCGAATTCGGCATCGTCGTGCGCTCGGACCTGAAGGGCGGCGGCCTGGGCGAACGCCTGCTGCGCAAGCTCGCCGACCACCAGCGCGCCCGCGGCACCCAGGTGTTGATTGCGACGGTGCTGGCCGACAACCACCGCATGCTGGCACTGGCGCACGACCTGGGCTTTGCGGTCGGCGAGCGCAGCGCCGACGGCACGCGGGCGATGCGGCTGCAGCTGTAGTCGCGGCCGGCCCAGGCGATCGGCTGGCGCTCTGCTGCGTGGGCTTCGCGCGCCGATTCGCCTACACCAGGTCCAGTTCCGGGTAGCGGCGAAAGATGCCCGTCTCGTTGAACGGGATGCGTCGTTTGCTGGCCAGATAGGCCGCCACGCGCGGCAGTGCGGCCACGCGTTCGTGCAGGTCACACAGCGCCGGCTTGTCGCGCAGCGCGCGTTGCGTGGCATTGGGAAAGGCATAACGCAGGCCTTCGACCAGCTGAAACAGCGACAGGTCGACATAGCTGAGCTTGCCGCCCACCAGCCAGCGCGGCCCCGCCGGGTTGTGCGTCACGATGTGGTCGAACCAGCCCAGGTATTTCGGGATTCGCGCGCTGCAGAACGCCAGCGCTCGGCGCCTGGATTCCGGCTTCTGGTCTTCGTAGGACAGGTTGACGTCGATCGGATGGTGGGTGTCGTGAGTCTCGGCCACCATGTCGGCGATGGTCAGCTGGATCTGCTGCGTCCACACCCGCGCCTGTTCGCTGCGCGCGACCAGTTTCAGTTCGGGCCCCAAGTACTGCAGGATGGCTGCGGTCTGGCCGACGACGAACTTGCCGTCGCGCAGGTAGGGCGGCGCGAAAGGGCGGTGCGGGTCGGCGGTGTCGGACAGGCGTCGCAGCAGCGCAGGAAGGCCATGGCCGGCGTCGTCTTCGCCGCGAGCAATGTCGGCATAGTGCGCGCCCGCGGCTTCCAGCGCCAGCCGCACGAATTCGCCGCGGCCCTGCAGCGTGGGCCAGTAGAACAATTCGTAGGCCATTGGAGGGGGTTCGGCCGGTCAGGCCGCGGTCTGGGGTGCGATGGACCGGCTGTGGCAAGCCATGCCGATGAGCAGGGTCGGGGTCCTGGCAGATGGCCTGTCAGCGGCCCCGCAGTTTAGGCACATGCGCCAAGGCGTGAGTTTGTGTGGGCCGCAGACAGCAATGTCCTCTGCACCCCAGATAGAAGTGTCCCCTTGGAAGGCAGTCGGGGGGGCGATTCATGGGGCAGGGGCAAGGACTGATGAGCCAGAAGGAAGCGCAGCGATTGACGGTACCGGAGCGTTGACAGGCGGCCGGAGCTGCCTGCGGCTTGCGGCGTGGCTTCGTGGGCGGCGGTTCGTCTCACCCCTTGGACGGCAACCGGGCAGGTGGCCGCACTGCGCGGTCCTGACACCGACTGTGCTGATCCCGGCCCGCAAGAGGACAAACCCGCTGGCTGCGCCGCTGACCCCCGTTCACCATTCGACGCATCACAGTCGACGGAGACAGCCAAGATGCAATCCCTTCTGCGCGCGGCTTTGATGCGATTCCAGCCCTTTGCCGCTGCGACCGGCACGGCGCTGGTGCTGGCGGCTTGCGGCGGCAATGGCGACGAACCCGAACCACCGGTGGTCGTCACCCCGCCGGCAGCGCTCAGCGTCAATGTGCTGTCGAGCCGTCCCGACACCGTCACCGGCAACAGCGCGTTGATCGAGATCCCGGTGCCCACCGGGCTGACGGCCGCCGAGATCAAGTTGACCGCCAACGGCACCGACGTCACGGCCCTGCTGGCCGCCAGCGCCGACGGCAGGCGGCTGCGCGGACTGGTCACCGGACTCGCGCTCGGCGACAACAAACTGGTTGCCGATGCCGCAGGCAACAAGGGCCATGGCGAGATCAGTGTCAAGAACCATCCGCGCACCGGGCCGGTCTTCTCGGGTCCGCACAAGATGCCGTTCGAATGTCGCACCGAACAGTCGGGGCTCGGGGCGCCGCTGGATGCCGACTGCTCCGTCGGCACGCGCTACGACTGGTTCTACTTCACGGCCGACGGCGCCCGCAAAGCCTTGCTGGCTCCGCTCGGCGCCCGGCCGGCCGATGTCGCGACGACCACGGTCGACGGCAAGACCGTTCCTTTCATCGTTCGGGTCGAATCGGCCACCATCAACCGCTCGATCGTTCGCATTGCCGTGCTCGACGACCCGAAGGTTGCCGGGGTGCTCAACGCCGGCGGCTGGAACAACCGCGTCGTGTTCCGCTTCGGCGAATCGACAGCGGCCCAATACAACCAGGGCTCGAACAGCGTCACCGACGCGGTGCGCAACACCGATGTCCAGAATTTCGAGTCGCTCAAGCGCGGCTTTGCGTATGTGGTCTCGTCGCTCAACATCAACAAGGTCAACGTCGACGACCCGCTCTCGGCAGAGACGGTGATGATGGTGCGTGAGCACCTGACCAAGACCTACGGTGTGCCTCGCTGGCTGGTCGGCATGGGCGGGTCGGGCGGCGCCATCCAGCAGATGCTGATTGCGCAGAACTATCCGGGGCTGCTCGACGGCATCATGCCCGACGCCGCTTTCCCCGATGTGTTCGGCACCGCACTTGCGGTCTCGGACTGCCGCTTGCTGAATCGCTACTTCGTCGCCAACCCGGCGAGTGACGCGGTGCGCAAGGCCTTTGAAGGCCACACCAAGGGCACCTGCGCCGCCTGGGATTCGAGCAACGGTGACGCGGTGCTGGCCACCAACGGGTCGAACAACCCGCCTTGCGGTTTGCTCGACCAGACCAAGGTCTACCACCCGGTCACCAACCCGACCGGCGCGCGCTGCACCATCTACGACATCAACGTCAACAGCATTGGCCGCGACGCATTCACCGGCGCCGCGCGGCGGCCGCTGGACAACGTCGGCATCCAGTACGGGCTGGCGGCGTTGAAGTCCCGGACGATCACCGCAGCGCAGTTTCTCGATGTCAATGCAGGCGTCGGCGGCTTCGACATCGACGGCAACATCGTTGCGCGGCGCACCGCGGCCACTTCGGAAGCGCTCAAGCTCGGCTATGAAACCGGGCGCATCGGCTCGGGCAGCGGCGGGCTGGCGACGGTGCCGATCCTGCACCTGCGCTCGTATGCCGAGCCCGGCAGCGACATTCACACGATCTACAACGACATCAAGATCCGCGAGCAACTCGTCAAGGCCAACGGGCGCAGCGACAACCAGGTGATCTGGCTGCTGCCGAACCCGGCGCTGGCGCCGTTGCTGGGGCTGGGCACCGCACAGCAGGCGGTGCTGACCGCGCTGTCTGGCGAGGTCTTCTTGAACCGGCTGACGCTGATGACGCAGTGGCTCGACGCGGTCGTCGCCGACCCTGCGGCGCTGTCGACCGACAAGATCGCCCGACTCAAGCCGACCGAGGCCGTCGACTCGTGCTGGGGCGTCGCCGATGCGAAGCAGGTCAAGGAAACGGCCACGTTGTCGGGTGCCGGCATCTGCAACGGGCTGTACCCGCGCACGCCGCCGCCGCGCGTCGTCGCCGGGTCGCCGATCACCGACGACGTGGTCAAGTGCCAGCTGAAGCCGATCAGCGAAGCCGACTACCTGCCCGTGGCGCTGACCGGCGCCGAAAAGATCCGGCTCGCCAACGTGTTTCCGGACGGGGTCTGCGACTACGGCAAAGCCGGCGTGTCGCAGTCGAAGATCAAGGGCACTTGGTTGAAGTACTGACGCTGGGCCGCCAGTTGCCGACGGCACTGACCGGCCTGAACGGGCCTGCACCGGCACGACCGGATGTTCGGTCGATGTGCGGTCGTTCAGCCGTTCAGCCGTTTAGCCGTTCAGCCATTCAGCCATTCGATCGATCAGCCGCTCACGTCACCGGCGCCGGGTTGAACAACACCAGCGCGTTGTGCAGCCTCCAGTGTTCGGCCCAGGTGCGGCGGCGACCGCTGGCCACGTCGAGCAGGCACTGGAACAGCTCCCAGCCCACGTCCTCGATCGTCGCCGCGCCGGTGGCGATTCGGCCGGCGTCGATGTCCATCAGGTCGTGCCAGCGTCGCGCCAGTTCGCTGCGCGTGGCCACCTTGACCACCGGCACGGCGGCCAGCCCATATGGCGTGCCACGCCCGGTGGTGAAGACATGCAGGTTCATGCCGGCTGCCAGTTGCAACGTGCCGCAAACGAAGTCGCTGGCCGGTGTGGCAGCGAAGGTCAGGCCCTTCCTGCGCAGCTTCTCGCCGGGCGCCAGCACATCGGTGATTGGCGCCGTGCCCGACTTGACAATCGATCCCATCGCCTTTTCGACGATGTTCGACAAGCCGCCGGCCTTGTTGCCCGGCGTGGTGTTGGCACTGCGGTCGACCCCGCCGCGCTCCAGGTAGGCGTCGGTCCAGGCCATCTCGCGCACCAGGGCCGCGGCGACTTCGGGGGTGGCGGCGCGCGCGGTCAGCTGGGCGATGCCGTCTCGCACCTCGGTGTTCTCCGAGAACATCACGCTGGCACCGACGCGCACCAGCAGGTCGCTGCAGAAGCCGACCGCCGGGTTGGCGGTGACCCCCGAGAACGCATCGCTGCCGCCGCATTGCACGCCCACCACCAATTCGCTGGCGGGCACGGTTTCGCGTCGGCGGGCATTCAAACGCTGCAGGTGAGGCTCGGCCTGGCGCACGATCGAGTCGACCATCGCGATGAAGCCGATGTGCTCTTCGTCCTGCAGGCGAATCAGGTCCAGCGGCGCCTGTGCGGCATCCGTCGCACCGCGCGCATCGGTGATCGCGAAACTGCCTGGCGGCAGCAGCAGCTCGGGCTGCAGCTTCTCGCAGCCCAGGCTGACCACCATCACCTCGCCGCCGAAATTGGGGTTCTGGCTGATGTGGCGCAGCGTGCGGATCGGGATCACCGCGTCGGGGGCGTCGATCGCCACGCCGCAGCCATAGGCGTGCTCGAGCGCCACCACGTCGTCGATTTGCGGATAGCGCGGCAGCAGTTCGGCCTTGATGCGCTGCACCGCCTGCGCGGTGACACCGGCCACGCACTGCACGGTCTGGGTGATGGCGAGGATGTTGCGCGTGCCCACGCTGCCATCGGCATTGCGAAAGCCTTCGAAGGTGTGGCCCTTCAGGGGCGGCAGCGGTGGTGCTTCGGCAGTGGCCATCGGCAGGTCGGCAAGCCCTCGAGCCAACGGCATCTGCAGCAGCCGCTCATGAACCCAGCTGCCGGCGGCGATGGCCTGCTTCGCATGGCCGATTGCGACGCCATAGCGCAGCACCGGTGCTCCTTCGGCGATGTCAACCAGCGCCACCTTGTGACCTTGGGGCACGCGGTCGCGCAGCACCGGTCCATCGGCCAGCACCGTGCCCACCGGCAGGCCGCCGTCGTCGACCACGATCGCGACGTTGTCGCGTGCGGTCATGCGGATCGTTCGCGCGGGCGGTCTCTGCGGCGCTGTCATTCCACCCGCCTCACCGGTCGAGCGCCGGGCGCTTGGGGTCGAAGCGCCAGCCGGGGATCAGGTGCTGCATCGCGGCGGCGTCGTCGCGCGCTCCCCCACCATGCTGCAGGTACAGCTGGTGGGCCTTGTCGACTTCGGCCATGTCGATCTCGATCCCCAGCCCCGGCGCGGACGGCACCCGGATCGACCCGCCTTCGATGCGCAACGGCGCACGCGTCAGGCGCTGGCCATCCTGCCAGATCCAGTGGGTGTCGATGGCGGTGACGCGGCCCGGCGCAGCCGCTGCGACATGGGTGAACATCGCCAGCGAGACATCGAAGTGGTTGTTCGAATGCGAACCCCAGGTCAGACCCCAGTCGCGACAGGTCTGCGCCACCCGCACGCTGCCGGCCAGGGTCCAGAAATGCGGATCGGCCAGCGGGATGTCCACGCTCTGAAGGGCCAGCGCATGCGCCAGCTGGCGCCAGTCGGTGGCCACCATGTTGGTGGCGGTCGGCAGGCCGGTGGCGCGGCGGAATTCGGCCATCACCTCGCGGCCCGAAAACCCGTCTTCGGCACCGCAGGGGTCTTCGGCATAAGCCAGGGTGCCGTGCAGGTCGCGCATCAGGCGCACCGCGTCCTTCAACAGCCAGCCGCCATTCGGGTCGAGCGTGATGCGGGCCTGTGGAAAGGCTTCGTGCAGCGCCTGCACCGCTTCGACTTCGGCTGCGCCGCGCAGCACGCCGCCCTTCAACTTGAAGTCTTCGAAACCATAGCGCTGGTGCGCAGCCCGGGCGAGCCGCACGACGGCGGCGGCGTCCAGTGCGGGCTCGTGGCGCAAGCGCTGCCAGTCGTCTGCCGCGGGGCCTTCGTCGGCTGGCGCGGCGTAGGGCAGGCCCGTGAGTTGGCGGTCGCCGACATAGAACAGATAACCCAACACCTGCACGGTGTCGCGTTGCTGGCCTTCACCGAGCAACGCCGCCACCGGCACGCCCAGGTGTTGTCCCAGCAGGTCGAGCAGCGCCGATTCGACGGCCGTGACGGCGTGGATGGTTGTGCGCTGGTCGAAGGTTTGAAGTCCGCGACCGCCCGCGTCGCGGTCGGCGAAGGTTCGCTGCATCGCCTGCAGCAGTTGCAGGTGTCGGCCCACCGGTTGCCCTATCAGCAACGCGCCAGCGTCTTCCAGCGTCCGGCGAATGGCTTCGCCGCCAGGCACCTCGCCGACTCCGGTGTGGCCGGCGCTGTCGGTCAGGATCAGCAGGTTGCGGGTGAAGAACGGCGCGTGCGCGCCGCTCAGATTCAGCAGCATGGCGTCGCGCCCGGCGACCGGAACCACGCGCAGCGACCTGATGACGGGGGTGGACGGGGTGCTCATCGCATCATTACAACCGCTTCCATCGTCGATGTCGGTGCCACTCGGCGCTCACCGCGGCCGTTGCAGCGCGTCGTCGGCGCTCACCGCCCGGCAGATCGAGTCCAGCAGCGCGGCATGGCGCCGCACTGCATGCACCCTCAGCACGTGGACCCCGGCCGCAGCCAACTGCGCCGACAGCGCCAAGGTCAAGTCGTCTCGGACGGTAGCGCCGGCTTCGGCTTCAGTGAACAGTCTCAGGAACGACTTGCGCGAATGGCCGAACAGCCAGCGCCCGCCGCTGGCCACGAGCGTCCTGGCGCCCTGCACCAGGGCCAGCGATTGTTGAGCGGTCTTGCCGAAGCCGATGCCGGGGTCGAGGATCAGACGCGCGGGGTCGAGTCCGGCGGCAGCAGCGCGCAGGATGGTGGCGCCTTTCCACTGCAGCAACCGGGCCAGCACATCGCAGTCGGGGGGCAGCGTCAGCGCCGGGTCGGCGGGTACCGACGGCGCATGCATCACAACCACGTCGCAACGCGCCGCTGCCAACACGGCCAGCATCTGCGCATCGGCCAGCCCGCCGACATCGTTGATCACATCCGCACCCAGGGCCAGCGCCTGCGCGGCGGTGGTGGCATGGCGGGTGTCGATGCTCAAGCGCACGCGGCCGCGCCAGGGCCGCTGAACGAGCGCCTGCAACACAGGCTGCAAACGCTGCCACTCGGCATCGCTGGTCAGCGGAGTGGCCCGGGGCCGGGTCGATTCGGCCCCGAGATCGAGCCAGTCGGCGCCGTCGGCAACCAGCCGATCGGCGGCGTGCACGGCTTCACCCGCCAGCTGACCGTCGCCCGAAAACGAATCCGGCGTGATGTTGACGATGCCCATCAGCACCGGGCGGGTCAGGGCCATCTGGAGCGGCGCGACGGGTCCTCTCACGGATCCAGCGGCCACAGGGGTGGGTTCAAGAGCGTGCGACATCGGGGTTCGGCGATCATAGGTCGGTGCCCGTTTGCACTCGGTCGCGGCTGCGCGCGCCCGTTTGCGACCGCATGCCGGAAGGATTGGCGTCAGCAGACCCGATTCAGTGAACGATTCGGCGCTTGGCACCACGGTGCAAATGGTGGGGGCTGTCAGCGGCGGTTGGTGTGTTTATGCTTCGCTGACCCGCTTCGTTGCGGCCCCCAGCTTGGGGGATTGCGTGCCGCTCAAACCCTTCTACATTTGGATACTCGGGCAGGCTGAAGGATCGGTCGTCGCTCGGATATCGAAGGCGGCGCCTTAGCTGTCAGCCACCCGTCGACCCACCAGCCTGCCCGTCAGGACATGCCCAGGAGCAGGCCCGCCCCGGGCAGGGCTCCCGACACCGTGGTCAACCCGCATGATTCGAATCTTCAACCATTACGTCCACCGGTCGGTCCTGCGCGGCATGCTCTTCGATCTGGGGCTGGTCGTGATGGCCGCGGTGTTGCTGCTGGGCCTGCAGGTCCAGAGTGTCGAGTCGGTGCCGATGGTCGGTACCCACGTGATGTCGTTCGCAGCCTGCATGCTCGTGATCAACAGCGCCTCGGGCTTGTACGAGTCGGCGTCCACCTCCACCGCCGGCCGCGCCGTGGCGCGGGCCCTGCTGGTGCTGCTGGTGGCGCTGCCGCTGACCTGGCTGATCTTCGGACTGCTGCCGCCCAGCTTCGCCAACCGCCAGTCGGTGCAGTTGTCGATGATGGCCGGCGTGGCGGCATTGATCCTGCGCCGCGCCTATGTCTCGCACTCGACTGCGACGGCGGGCCGCACGCGGATCCTGATCTATGGTGCCGGCCCGGCCGCGCTGGTGGTGGCCGACACCTTGCGCCGCGCCGACCCCAACGCCCACATCGTGGGCTTCGTGGCCGGCCCCAACGAACGGGCGCCAGCTGTGGCAGCGCACCAGATCATCGAGCCGGTGGGCACGCTGCAGAGCATGGCCCTCGGCATGGGGGTCGACGAGATCGTGGTCGCGCTGACCGAACGCCGCGCGGGCAGCATGCCGCTGCGGCAGTTGCTGGACTGCAAGGTTTCGGGCACCAAGGTCTATGACCTCAACACCCACTTCGAAAAAACCCTGGGCCAGATCCGCGTCGACTTTCTCAGCGCCAGCTGGCTGATCTTCGGCGACGGCTTCAACCAGGGCGCCTGGCGCACCGCCATCAAGCGGGTCTTCGACATCGTCAGTGCTGCGTTGCTGCTGCTGGTGTCGGCGCCGGTGATGCTGGTGGCGGCGCTGGCCATCAGGCTCGAAAGCCCCGGTCCGGTGTTCTACCGCCAGGAGCGCACCGGCTTGCTCGGCAAGCCCATCAGCATCGTCAAGTTCCGCAGCATGCGCACCGACGCCGAGGTCGACGGCAAGCCGCAATGGGCCGCCAAGAACGATTCGCGCGTGACACGGGTCGGCCATGTGATTCGCCGCTTGCGCATCGACGAATTGCCGCAGATCTTCAACGTCCTGCGCGGTGACATGAGCCTGGTGGGGCCGCGCCCCGAGCGGCCGTTCTTCGTCGAGGAACTGACGCAGAAGATCCCGTTCTATGCGCTGCGCCACAGCGTCAAGCCCGGCGTCACCGGCTGGGCCCAGGTGCGTTACCCGTACGGCGCCACGGTCGAGGACTCTCAGGAAAAGCTGCAGTTCGACCTGTACTACGTCAAGAACCACACGCTGTTCCTGGACCTGGTGGTGCTGATCGAAACCGTGGGTGTGGTGCTGACAGGCAAGGGCGCGCGCTGACCCCGGTGGCGTCCAACGCGGGCGCCGGCTGCGGTTGATCTGCTGCCTTTGACCCGCTGCCAGCCGGCTGGCTGGCGTGCCTGAATCCCGTTTGCCGCTTATCTTCGATGCCCGGCCTCGCTGCGGAGTTCTTTGCCGGCTACGCTAGGCCGATGAATTCGATTTCGGTATCCCTGGCCGGCGCCAGCTATGCCGTCGCGGCGCTGGCTTACGGCGCGTATGCGCTGTTCGCCATCTACCTGCTGGTGTGGGGCACGCCGCTGCAGCGTGCGGCGAGGTCGTTGCGATGGTCCACGGCGGCAGTGCTGGCCAGCATCGCCTGGGCCGCAGCCGCTTGGCTCGCCATCGACTGGAACGCGTCCTGGTTGCCGCATGCTGCAGCTGCGTTCGACCTCCTTCGCTACGGTCTGTGGTTCGGTTTCCTGCTGGCCTTGTTCGGCGCCGACCCGGCCTCGGCGGCCGGGGATGCAGCCACCACCCGTCAGCGCGTGCCGGCCTTCATGCGGTTGCGTGTGGCGGCCGTCGTGGCCGTGGCTGCGTCGGCGTTGACCCTGGTGTTGCGGCCGACGGCAGCCAACGTCGACGTCGACGGCGATGCGGTGGCGCGGCTCTGGGTGATCACGGCGCTGGTGTTGCCGGTGCTGGGATTGCTGACGATCGAGCAGCTGTTTCGCAACCTGCGTGACGATGTGCGCTGGCACCTGAAACCCGTGTTCCTGGGCCTCGCATGCGTGTTCGTCTTCGACGTCTACCTCTATGCCGAGGGTCTGCTGTTTGCGAACCTGGACCCCGACGCGCTGGCGGTGCGGGGGCTCGCCCATGCGCTCGCGGCGCCGTTCCTGTTCATCGCGGCACGTCGCGGCTCGGGGTGGCTGGCGCGGCTGCAGGTTTCGCGCGCTGCCGCCTTTCATTCGGCGACGCTGGTGCTGGCCGGTGCTTACCTGCTGTTCATGTCGGCAATCGGCTACTACGTGCGCTATTTCGGCGGCGAATGGGGGCGCGGGCTGCAGATCGGTTTGCTGATCGTGGCCGTGGCGCTGATGTGCACGCTGGCGTTCTCCAGCGCCTTGCGGTCGTGGCTGCGGGTCTTCGTCGGCAAGCACTTCTTTCGCTTGCG
>JBDSMV010000003.1:0-20442 GCA_039915715.1 Rubrivivax sp.
CCGGGGCACGGCTCAACAGCGAAACCGCCGGGGCCATGATCGACCGCCTGTCGATCATGGCGTTGAAGGCCGCCGCGATGAGCAAGCAGACCCGGCGCCCTGATGTCGACGACGCCCACCGTGTGTCGAGCACGGCCAAGCTGGAACGCCTGCAGCAGCAGCGCGACGACCTGGCCGCCTGCCTGGACGCACTGCTGGCCGATGCGGCCGCCGGGCGTGCCTGCTTCAAGATCTACCGCCAGTTCAAGATGTACAACGACCCGCGCTTCAATCCGGTGCTGGTTGCCGAGACCGCCTCCGGGCGCGCCTCGACTGCGCCGGCCACCCGGCGCGACTGAAGCAGCGTGCGCATCCTGATCGTCAAGACCTCGTCGATGGGCGATGTGGTGCATGCCACGCCCGTGGTCAACGACATCCTGGCGCACCATCCGCAGGCCCGCATCGACTGGCTGGTCGAAGCGACGTTCGCGGCCATCCCGCAGATGCACGACGGGGTCGACGAGGTCCTGCCGATGGCCTGGCGCAAGTGGCGCCAGTCGTTGTGGCGCACCACGACCTGGAAAGCGATGGGTGCGATGCGCGATCGGATGCGGGACGGACGCTACGACCTGGTGCTGGACCTGCAGGGGCTCGTGAAGAGCGCGGCGTGGGCGCGCCAGGCGGGCGCCCCGGTGGCTGGCTACGACCGCGCCAGCGCCCGCGAACCGCTTGCTGCGTCGGCCTACCGCTTCAAGGCCGCGGTCCCACCCACCCTGCATGCGGTGCAGCGCTGCCGCATGCTGGCTGCGTCGCAACTGGGGTATGCGGTGGCAGCCGAGTCGCCGCCCGACTTCGGGCTGCGCGCGCCGACCGGTGGCTGGATGCCACGCGGCGCGTATGCGGTGTTGATTCCGAACGCGAGCCGGGCCGAGAAGCTGTGGCCCGAACGGCATTGGGTCGCGATCGGACGCCACCTGATGGAACGCGGGTGGATGCCGTTGGTGCTGTGGGGTCGGGAAGACGAGCAGACGCTGGCCGAACGCATTGCCGCCGGCTGCGAAGGCGATGTGCCACCGTTCCTGACGGTGTCCGAGATGGCCGGTGTGCTGGCCGGCGCCCAGGCCGTTGTGGGCCTGGACACCGGCTTCACGCACCTGGCGGCGGCGCTCGGGCGGCCCACGCTCGGCATCTACTGCGATCACGAGCCAGGTCTGGCTGGCATCACCGGTCCTGGCCGCGTGGCCAGCATCGGAGGCCGGAAGCAGGTTCCGGGGCGGGCCGACGTGCTTGCGCTGATGAAGTCCCGGCTCGGCATCTGAGGCGCCGGTTGCATCGGTGCGCTCAAGCGCGCTACAGCGCGTCCAGACGCTGCGGTGGGTAGCTGTCCCAGGTCAGACAGCCGGGGCATTGCCAGAAATACTGCTGGGCTTCGAAGCCGCAAGCCGCGCAGCGGTAGCGCTGCAGCGGGCGCGCCGCACGCGCCACCGCATCGTCGACAGCGGCCCAGGCCTCGGGCGTCAAGGCCGGCTGTGGCATCGCCAGCAACATCTGCGCAGCGGTCAGCGTCGGGTGCGCCTTCAGGTGCGCCAGCAGCCGCGGCAGGCGGTCGGGCGCATCGGCCGCGTCGACCTGGCCCAGTGCCTGCAGCAGTTCCACTGCGGGCAGGCGGTGCAGCGCCGCTCGCAGCACCACATGGGCCTCGGCTGCGCGGCCTGCTGTCAATGCGGCGTCTGCGTATTCGCGCGCCACCAGCAAAAAGGTGGCCGGGTGCTCGTCGCGCAAGCGGTCCCAGGCTGCAATTGCGCCTGCGGCGTCGCCGTGTGCCATCGCCCGCCGGCCTGCCAAGAGCCACGGGCGCGGCGCATGCGGTGCTGCGCCGAGGGCTCGCTGCAGTGCGGCTTCGGCTTCGGCGCTGTTGCCGGCGGCCTCGGCTTCTTCGGCCAACTCGCAGTCGTAGTGCGCAATCCGCGCCGCGAACGACCCGCTGCCGGCCTTCTCCAGCCGTTGTGCCACCACCTTGGCGCGAGACCAGTCGCGTGACCGCTCGTGCAGCGACAGCAGCGCGAGCCGCGCGTCGGTGTCGTAGGGCGTGCCTTCGAGCGTTTGCCAGGCTTCTTCGGCGCGGTCGAAGATGCCGGCCTTCATGTAGTCCTGCGCCAGCGCACGCTGTGCGCGGTCGTGATCGCCACCGGGCAGATCGGACCTTCCAAGCAAGTGCTGGTGCACACGCACCGCGCGCTCGAATTCGCCGCGGCGGCGGAATAGGCTGCCGAGCGCGAAGTGAAGCTCGGTGGTGTCGGGGTCGTTCTGGACCGCTTCGATAAAAGCGTCGATGGCCTTGTCAGGTTGCTCGTTGAGCAGCAGGTTCAAACCATGGAAGTAGGCGCGGGGGGCATCGCTGCGTTCACGGCGCAACTGCCGCAGGTCGAAGCGCGATGCCATCCATCCGAGTGCAAACGCCACCGGCAGGCCGATCAGCAGCCACTGCAGGTCGAAGTCCACTCAGTGCGGCCCGGCGAAGGCGACCCATCCGAACGAGCCTGCGGGCCTGCTCCGCGCGGTCGGCGTCCGCATCGGCTCACAGGCCTTCACGGGGCGGGTGCTCGGGGCCGAATTCCGACGGCACCAGCGTCGTCGAAGGTCGGGTCGCGGCGGGAGCGATCGTTGGCGTCAGCCGGCGCGCCACGCGGCGGTGCTTCCACCACGCCGGCACCATCGCCAGCACCCCTACGGCGCACCCGGCAGCGAACGCCGCCAACACCACGATCACCATCGGTGCATGCCATTCGACGCCGAAGAACCAGCGCACGGCCACGTCCTGCTGGTTGTTCAGCGCAAAGGCGAACAACGCGAAGAAGACGAAAGCCCTGAAAAGCCAGACGAATGCACGCATCGGCGACGGATTCTAGGGGCGGGCACAGCGCCGACGCCGACGCGGCCGCCGGTGGAGAGTGGGCCGGACCCTGACTGCAGGTTCGCGCAGCGCCCGGATCAGGCGTTGGTGTCCAGCACCGGCACGCGTTCGTCCACGGCTTCACGCAGGGCCTTGCCGGGCTTGAAGTGCGGCACCAGCTTGTCGGGGATCAGCACCTGCTCGCCGCTGCGCGGGTTGCGTCCCATGCGGGGCGGTCGGTGGCTAATCGAGAAACTGCCGAACCCGCGGATCTCGATGCGATGCCCGCGCGCCAGAGCGTCGGTCATCGCGTCGAGCATGGTCTTGACCGCGAACTCGGTGTCGCGCTGCGTCAGCTGCGCGAAACGTTCGGCCAGGCGGCTGACGAGATCGGAACGGGTCATGGGGGTCGCGAACGCAATCGTTGAAGAAGAACGGGCCCGCATGGCAGGGCATGCAGGCCCGTTTCAGGGTCGGGGCAAGAGACGGCGGGCGGTGGCTACCGCCCGCCTGCGCTCACTCCTCGCCGGCCTTGTCGAGCTTGGCGCGCAGCAGCGCACCCAGGCTGGTGGTGCCGGCGTTCTCGCGCTCGTTGCTTTGCGTCATGCGTTGCATCGCTTGCTGCTCGTCCAGGTTGTCCTTCTGCTTGATGGACAGCTGGATCGAACGCATCTTGCGGTCGACGTTGATCACGATCACGGTCACTTCGTCGCCATCCTTCAGCATGTTGCGTGCGTCTTCGACGCGGTCGCGGCTGATCTCGGACGCCCGCAGGTAGCCGGTGACATCGTCGTTGAGCTGGATCTCGGCACCCCGTGGGTCCACCGACTTGACCTTGCCAGTGACGATCGCACCGCGATCGTTCAAGGTGGTGAAGGTGGTAAACGGATCGGTGTCCATCTGCTTGATACCGAGGCTGATGCGCTCACGCTCGACATCGATCGCCAGCACCAACGCTTCGACTTCCTGGCCCTTCTTGTAGTTGCGCACTGCGGCTTCGCCGGGCTCGTGCCACGACAAGTCCGACAGGTGCACCAGGCCGTCGATGCCGGCGGACAGACCCACGAACACACCGAAATCGGTGATCGACTTGACCGGGCCGCTGACCTTGTCGCCGCGCTTGACGTTGACCGCGAACTCTTCCCATGGGTTGGCCTTGCACTGCTTCATTCCGAGGCTGATGCGGCGCTTGTCCTCGTCGATCTCCAGCACCATCACTTCGACCTCTTCGCCCAAGGTCACGACCTTGGCCGGAGCGACGTTCTTGTTGGTCCAGTCCATCTCGGACACGTGCACCAGGCCTTCGATGCCGGGTTCGATCTCGACGAAGGCACCGTAGTCGGCGATGTTGGTGACCTTGCCGAACAAGCGGGTGCCGTTCGGATAGCGGCGGCTGACGCCATGCCACGGGTCGTCGCCCAACTGCTTGATGCCGAGCGAGACGCGGTTCTTCTCGGCGTCGAACTTCAGCACCTTGGCTTTCAGCTCTTGTCCGACCTGCACCACCTCTGACGGGTGGCGCACGCGGCGCCAGGCCATGTCGGTGATGTGCAGCAGGCCGTCGATGCCGCCCAGGTCGACGAAGGCACCGTATTCGGTGATGTTCTTGACCACACCGTCGACGATCGCGCCTTCGGTCAGGGTCTCGAGCAGCTTGGCGCGCTCTTCACCCATCGAAGCCTCGACCACCGCACGACGCGACAACACCACGTTGTTGCGCTTGCGGTCGAGCTTGATGACCTTGAACTCCATCGTCTTGCCCTCGTAGGGCGTCATGTCCTTGACCGGACGGGTGTCCAGCAGGCTTCCCGGCAGGAAGGCGCGGATGCCGTTGACCAGCACCGTGAGGCCGCCCTTGACCTTGCCGCTGACCGTGCCGGTGACGAAGTCGCCGGATTCCAGCGAGTTCTCGAGGCTCATCCACGACGCCAGGCGCTTGGCCTTGTCGCGCGACAGGATGGTGTCGCCATAGCCGTTCTCGACGGCGTCGATCGCGACCGAGACGAAGTCGCCGACCTGGACTTCGAGTTCGCCCTGGTCGTTCTTGAATTCTTCGATGGGAACGTAGCTTTCGCTCTTCAAGCCGGCGTTGACGACGACATGGTTGAACTCGATGCGAACGACTTCGGCGGAGATGACCTCGCCGACGCGCATGTCGTTGCCGACAAGCGACTCTTCGAACATCGCGGCGAAATCGGTTGCGCCACCTGGCGCGGTGACGGTGGTGATGACGGTCATTGTTTTCCTGGGGCCCGGAGGAGTGAAGGCAGAGCCGGATGTGCGTGCGGCAGGGTTGCCGCGGTTGGGTTTCTCGAGCTCAGCTTTGGGCTCAATCGGGAACTCAAAGTCAAGTTCAGTGGGTGCCGAACGGTCGGCGCTGCGACCACCAATCCAGAACCTGCATCACCGACGTGTCGATGGCGAGGTTGGAGTTGTCCAGCAGCAGCGCATCTTCGGCCGGCTTGCAAGGTGAGACGCTGCGTTGTGCATCGCGCGCATCCCGCGCTTCCAGGCCCGCACGAAGGTCTGCGATGCTAGCCTGAATTCCCTTTGAAATCAATTGCTTATGACGGCGCTCGGCGCGCTGCGCCGGGGCCGCCGTCAAGAACACCTTGAGTCCCGCGCGCGGGAACACCACGGTGCCCATGTCGCGGCCATCGGCCACCAACCCGGGCGCGCGGCGAAAGTCCAGTTGTAGCCCCAGCAACGCGTCGCGAACGGTGGGCAGCGCCGACACGCGTGATGCCAGCAGCCCGGTGGTTTCGTGCCGCAGCGCTTCGCTGACCTCGTTGCCGCGCAGCCAGACTCGGCCCAGGTCGGCGCCGCGGCCGAAGCGGATGTCCAACTGCCGTGCGATCGCTGCCACCGCGACTTCGTCATCGGGCAACACGCGGTCGAGCATCGCGGCCAGACCGGTGGCGCGGTAGAGCGCGCCGGAATCCAGCAATTCGTAGCCCAGCGCAGCCGCCACCTCGGCCGCGAGCGTGCCCTTGCCGGATGCGGTGGGGCCATCGATGGTGATGACGGGAATGTTGTCGGTTGCAGCCGTCGCGACGGAGAACAGGGTTTCGAAGTAGTCCGGGTAGGTCTTGGCCACGCAACGCGGGTCCCGGATGCGAACCGGCACGCCCGTCTCCGGCGACCCACCGCTGACGGCCCGCGAATTGAACGCGGCCAGCGACAGGCACATCGCCATGCGGTGGTCGTCATAAGTGTCGATGTCGGCGGCGCGCCAGCTGTCTGCGGTCGGCGCGGTGATCTCGATGAAGTCGTCGCCCTCGACCACTGCAGCGCCGACCTTGCGCAACTCGGCTGCCATCGCGGCGATGCGGTCGGTTTCCTTGACGCGCCAGCTGGCGATGCCGGTGATGCGGGTGGGCGAATCGGCATACAGCGCCAGAGCCGCCACCGTCATCGCGGCATCGGGGATCGGCAAGGCGTCGAGCGTGATGCCCCGCAACGGCCAGCGGCCGCGGTGCACCGTCAGGCCGTCGGCGTCGGCCTGCACCACGGCGCCCATCGCCGCGGCCGCGTCGGCAAAGGCGATGTCGCCCTGTATCGAGTCGCAGCCCACGCCGGTGATGCGCAGCGGCGCGTCCGCGTCGGCGGCGATGGCGGCTGCGGCGATGAAGTACGAAGCCGACGATGCATCGCTTTCGACCTTGAAATGCCCGGGGCTGCGATAGCGGCTGCAGGCCGGGATCGCGAAGCGCTGCCACCCGTGTTGTTCGACCGCGATGCCGAATTGCGCCAGCAGCGCAAGGGTGATGCGGATGTAGGGCCTGGAGATCAACTCGCCCTCGACCTCGATCGTCACTGCCCCCGCGTCCGAGGCCAACGGCAGGGCCATCAAGAGCGCGGTCAGGAACTGGCTCGAGACATCGCCGCGCACGCGGATCGGCTGATCGGGCTGAAGGCGTCCGCCAGGGGAGCCTTCGATGCGCAACGGCGGGTAGCCGGACCGACCGGTGCATTCGATCGAGCAGCCGAGGGGACGCAGTGCGTCCAGCAGGTCGCCGATCGGCCGCTCATGCATGCGCGGCGTGCCGCTCAACTCGAAATGGCCGCCTTGCGTGGCCGCCATCAGCGCCAGCGCCGCGGTCAGCGGTCGCATTGCCGTGCCGGCATTGCCGAGATCGAGCCGGGCCTGTTGAACGGGCAACCGACCCCCCAGACCGCGGACTCGCAGGTCCGTGCCGCCGTCGATCCTGTCGAGCCGGCAACCCAATGTCGTCAGCGCCTGCCGCATGACGCGCGTGTCATCGCTTTCCAGCAGGCCGTGCAGCACCGTGGTGCCCTCGGCCAGCCCGGCCAGCAGCAGGGCACGGTTCGAGATGCTCTTGGAACCCGGCAGCGTCACCGTGCCCGCAACTCGGTCGAGCGGGGGCAGGTCGAGAAAGGGCAGGTCGAACATCGGCACATCCGGTCTGTTGGAACGCGCGCTCAGACCTTGCCGGCGCCAGGCCGGGCGGCACCCATCTGCCATTGCGCGCGGCCTTCTGCCGGCGCCCGGATCAGGTCTTCCAGCGCGTCGACATTGCCTTCGCGCATGGCGCGTTCGAGCGCATCGAGCGCATTGCGAAAGTGCTGTGACTGCTTCAGCAACTCTTCGCGGTTGGCCACCAGGATGTCGCGCCAGGTTTCGGGGTTGCTGGCGGCGATACGGGTGAAGTCGCGAAACCCCGGCCCTGCCAACGACAGGTAGTCGCGCCCGGCGGGCTGGTTCGTGATGGCGCTGAAGTAGGCAAACGCCAACAGGTGCGGCAGGTGGCTGACGGCGGCGAACGCGGCGTCATGGTTCTCGGGCGTCATGCGCAGCACCTGCGCACCGAGTGCCGACCACACGTCGGTGGCCTTCTGCACCAGCGCGGCAGCAGTCTGCGGCAGCGGTGTGAGGATCACCTGGCGGCCGGCGAACAGCGCCGCGTCCGCATGTTGAATGCCTGAAACCTCCTTGCCGGCGATCGGATGCGCGGGCACGAACGACGACACCCGCTCGCGCAGCACGCGTCGCGCCGCGTCGACCACGTCGCGCTTGGTGCTGCCCACATCCATCACCAGCACGGACGCATCGACCAGGTCGCGGATCGCCTTCAGGGTCGTCTCGGTGGCGGCCACCGGCACCGCGATCAGCACGATGTCGGAGCCCGACACCGACAGCAGCGCCGATTCCGCCGCGACATCGATGACGCCCATCGAACGGGCCCTCTCGGTCGTCGAAGGCGATTTGCTGTAGCCGACGACGCGCTTGACCAACCCGGCACGCTTCAACGCCAGCGCAAAGCTGCCGCCGATCAGCCCGCAGCCGATCAGCCCGAGTTGCTGGAACATCGGCAGGGTCTTGCGCGGCAGAGCAGGGAGCAGAGCGGGCTGTAGAGAGCAGGGCTCATTCAGTGCACATCAATAGGGTAGGTGCCCAAAATCTTGAAGAATGCGCAGGCCTGCCGCAGTTCCTGCAGCGCCGCCGCCACAGACGCCGTCTGCGGATGGCCTTCGATGTCGATGTAGAAGTAGTACTCCCATTGCCCTGACCGCGCCGGGCGCGACTCGAAACGCGTCATCGACACTTCGTGTGTCTTTAGCGGCACCAGCATGTCGTGGACGGCGCCGGGCCGGTTGGTTACCGACACCACCAGACTCGTGCAGTCGTGCCCCGAAGCCTGCGGCGCGGGCTGGGTCTGCGGATGCGTGACGATGGCGAAACGAGTGCGGTTGTGCGGGTCGTCCTGGATCGCCGTGGCGGCCAGGTGCAAACCGTATTCGCTGGCCGCGCGTTGGCTGGCGATGGCGCCCAGCGTGTGGTCGGCCGCTGCCAGGCGAGCGCCCTCGGCGTTGCTCGATACCGGTCGGCGCTCGGCCAGCGGCAGGTGCGTCGACAGCCAGCCGTGGCATTGCGCCAGCGCTTGCGGGTGCGCCAGCACCGCGGTGATGCCATCGGTGCCAGGCATCTTGCGCAGCAGGTTGTGGCGCACCGCCAAGCTGGTTTCGCCGATGATGCACAGCGGCGTGTGCAGGAACAGGTCCAACGAACGAGCCACCACGCCTTCGGTGGAATTCTCGACCGGCACCACGCCGAAATCGGCCGCGCCCCCGGTGGTGCATCGAAACACCTCGTCGATGCTTGCACAAGGCACTGCCTGCAGCGAACTGCCGAAGAAGCCGAGCGCGGCCTGCTCGCTGAAAGTGCCGGCGGGTCCCAGGTAGGCGACCCGGGTTGGCGTCTCTAGCGACCGGCATGCCGACATGATCTCGCGCCAGATCGGCGCCACGCTGGCCGAGGCCAACGGACCGGGGTTGTCGGCTTTGAGTCCGTCGATGACCTGCGCTTCACGCTCCGGCCTGAACACCGCAGACCCTTCGTGCTTCTTCAGTTCGCCCACCGCCAGCGCCAGACCGGCGCGCCGGTTCAAGAGCGCCAGCAGCTCCCGGTCGACGGCGTCGATCTGCTGGCGCAGGGCCGGCAGATCACCGGCGGGTGCGGTCTCGTGCATCGAGACGGATGCGGCGATCGCCTTACTTGTTCTTCGGTGTGGCGGCCTTGGGTGCGGCCTTGGGCGCGGCGCTGGCAGCGCCACCCGCCTCAGTCGGCGCCAGCTTGCGTGTCACCTGCAGCTCCAGATAACGCATCATCGGCTCGACCTCGGGCCGCGTGTCGGCCACCAGCTTCTCGGCCAGCACCTTCTGCATCTCGGGCGCCATGCTCTGGAACTTGCGGTTGACGGGCGATTCCAGCAGCGCGATCACCTGCTTGAGTTCGTCCTCGCTGAAGCGCTCTTCGAGCAACGCGCCGATGGTCGATGGCGCCACTTCGACAGCGCGCTTCTTGACCACCGCACTGGCGTCTTCGACGTACTTGCGCACGTCGACTTCGATGTCGCGGGCCAGGGCCTCGCGGCGTTCGACCGGCACGCGCTGCAATGCAGCCGCGGCCTGCTGCATCATCAGCCGTGCCGGCTGCTCGGCCAGGGCTCGCGCCATCAACTCGATCCCGACTTGCTGCAACTGCAGCACCTTCGCGACCAGCTCCTTCTTGGCCGGGGAAGTTTGGGCAAACGCCGGATTGGACAGCGACGCCACCGCTATGGCGGCTGCGCCGATCGCGGTCTTGATTGCAGGGCTCAACATCAGGTCATCCTTCCGTGCCGGGGGTGTCGGCAGTGTCAGTGGGTTCTTCGGGGTCGGCTGGCGCGTCGTTTTCGACGATGCGCTGGAGGCCGGAAAGCTGGGTGCCGTTGTCCAGCGCGATCAGGGTCACCCCCTGCGTGGCGCGACCGAGTTCGCGGATCTCCGACACCCGGGTGCGCACCAGCACACCCTTGTCGGTGATGAGCATGATCTCGTCGGCAGGCCGCACCAGCGTAGCGGCCACGACGCGGCCGTTGCGCTCGGTTTGCTGGATCGCGATCATGCCTTTGCCGCCGCGGCCGTGGCGGGTGTATTCGGCAATGTTGGTGCGCTTGCCGTAGCCGTTTTCGGTGGCGGTGAGCACGCTTTGCGTTTCGTCTTCGGCCACCAGCATCGCAATTACTGTCTGACCTTCGTCTAGCGTCATGCCCTTGACGCCGCGCGACTGGCGGCCGTGGGGTGTGACATCGGCTTCATCGAAGCGCACCGCCTTCCCCCCGTCGCTGAACAGCATCACATCGTGCTGTCCGTCGGTGAGTGAAGCGCCGATCAGGTAGTCGCCCTCGTCCAGGGTCACGGCGATGATCCCGCCCTTTCGCGGGTTCGAGAAATCCTCGAGCGGCGTCTTCTTCACCACCCCGAGCGCGGTCGCCATGAAGATGTACTCGTCAGCCGGAAAGCTGCGCGAATCACCGGTCAACGGCAGCACCACGGTGATCTTTTCGCCCGGCTGCAGGGGGAACATGTTGACGATCGGCTTGCCGCGCGATGCGCGCGAGCCTTGCGGCACTTCCCAGACCTTCATCCAATAGACCCGGCCACGGTCGCTGAAGCACAGGATCCAGTCATGGGTGTTGGCGATGAAGAGCTGGTCGACCCAGTCGTCTTCCTTGGTCTGCGTGGCCTGCTTGCCGCGCCCGCCGCGCCGCTGCGCCCGGTACTCGGCGAGAGGCTGGCTCTTGACGTAGCCGCCATGGCTGAGCGTGACCACCATATCGGTGGGCGTGATCAGGTCCTCGGTGCCCAGCTCGAGCGCGTTGCGCTCGATCACGCTGCGCCGCGCGCCGGCTTTGGTCTGGCCGAACTCCTGGCGCAGCGAGGTCAACTCGTCACTGATGATGGTGGTGACACGGTCGGGCTTGGCCAGGATGTCCAGCAGGTCGGCGATCTGCGCCATCACCTCGCGGTACTCGCTGATGATCTTGTCCTGCTCGAGCCCGGTCAGGCGCTGCAGACGCATCTGCAGGATTTCCTGGGCCTGATCGTCCGACAGCCTGTACAGGCCGTCGGGCTGCAGCCCGTAGCTGCCCGGCAGGCCCTCGGGTCGGTAGGCGGCGCGGCCGCCAGCGGTGCTGTCCTCGGCACGCGCAAGCATCTCGCGCACCATGCTGCTGTCCCAGCTCTTGGCCATCAGTGCCGACTTGGCCACTGGCGGCGTCGGCGAGGTCTTGATGGTTTCGATGAACTCGTCGATGTTGGCCAGCGCCACGGCCAGACCTTCCAGCACGTGGCCGCGTTCGCGGGCCTTCTTCAGTGCGTAGATGGTGCGGCGGGTGACGACCTCGCGTCGGTGGTCCAGGAACACCTCGACCAGCAGCTTCAGGTTGCACAGGCGCGGCTGGCCGTCGATCAACGCCACCATGTTGATGCCGAAGGTGTCCTGCAACTGCGTCTGCTTGTAGAGGTTGTTTAGCACCACTTCAGGCACTTCACCCCGTTTGAGCTCGATCACCACCCGCATGCCCGACTTGTCGCTCTCGTCTTGGATGTGGCTGATGCCGTCGATCTTCTTTTCGTGGACGAGCTCGGCCATGCGCTCGAGCAACGTCTTCTTGTTCACCTGATAGGGAATCTCGTCGACGATGATCGACTGGCGCTGGCCGCGGTCGATGTCCTCGAAGTGGCATTTGGCGCGCATCACCACCCTGCCGCGCCCGGTGCGATAGCCCTCGCGCACGCCGGCCAGGCCGTAGATGATTCCGGCGGTCGGAAAGTCCGGTGCCGGGATGATCTCCATCAGCTCGTCGATCGATGCGTCGGGGTTGTGCAGCAGATGCAGGCAGCCGTCGACGACCTCGTTGAGGTTGTGTGGCGGCATGTTGGTCGCCATGCCCACCGCGATTCCGGCAGAGCCGTTGATCAGCAGGTTGGGCAGCCGCGCAGGCAGCACCGTGGGCTGCGTTTCCGAGCCGTCGTAGTTGGGCTCGAAATCGACGGTCTCCTTGTCGATGTCGTCGAGCATCTCGTGCGCGATCTTCGCCAGGCGGATCTCGGTGTAGCGCATCGCGGCGGCGTTGTCGCCATCGACGCTGCCGAAGTTCCCCTGACCGTCGACCAGCATGTGGCGCAAGCTGAAGTCCTGGGCCATCCGAACGATGGTGTCGTAGACAGCCGTGTCGCCATGTGGGTGGTACTTGCCGATCACGTCACCGACGATGCGCGCACTCTTCTTGTACGGGCGATTCCAGTGGTTGGACAACTCGTGCATGGCGTACAACACGCGCCGGTGCACCGGTTTGAGCCCGTCGCGCGCATCCGGTAACGCACGTCCGACGATCACGCTCATGGCGTAATCCAGATACGAACGGCGCATCTCTTCTTCGAGACTGACCGGAACGGTTTCCTTGGCGAACGAACTCATGCTGGGCTTGACGGCGTGCGACCTGTACGGGGCCGACGGCGGACCCAAGGCGGTAGATTCTACGGGCCCGGGCCTGTCGCAACGGCGCAACAGTGGCTGGAGTCAGCCTGTGTGGTGGGCCCAAAATAGGGCGCATCCGACACCCTATGGCACAATCACGCGTCGGTGGTGAGGGCCCGCTTTTGCGGGAGTTTGCCCGGAAATTTTGCTAGTTAGCATCGAAAATGCGCGCTAGTAACTTGCTTGTCATTTTGGACGTTTCGCAGGCCACTGCGGCTTTCCTCGAGAGGAGAATCATGAAGAAATTGAACAAGGTGGCGGTGCTCTTTGCAACCGCTGCACTTGCCGCGCCGATGGCGTCGTTTGCCGCTGCCCATACGGGTGGCGCGATGGCAAAGTCGATCGATAACTGGCGGGCCGCGGACGGTACCGTTTGGAAAAACGGCACCAACGAACTGTGCTGGCGCGACGCCTTCTGGACGCCTGCGACGGCGCTGGCCGAGTGCGACGGCGCCATCAAGCCGCCGCCTCCGCCTGCTCCGGCCCCGGCTCCAGCGCCAGCGTCAGCGCCAGCTGCTGCTCCGGCGCCGACGCCACCTGCTCCGGTTGCACCGGTGCGACCCGCACCCGTTCAGGAGAAGGTCACCTTCGCTGCCGACGCGCTGTTCGACTTCGACAAGTCGGTCATCAAGCAGGACGCGCAGGCCAAGCTGGCCGACCTGGTCAGCAAGACCCAGGGCGTCAACCTCGAAGTCATCATCGCTGTCGGCCACACCGACTCGATCGGCACTGACGCTTACAACCAGAAGCTGTCGATCCGTCGTGCGGAAGCGGTCAAGGAGTTCCTGGTCAGCAAGGGCGTCGAACGCAACCGCGTTTATACCGAAGGCAAGGGCGAGTCCCAGCCTGTGGCTTCCAACAAGACGGCTGCCGGCCGCGCGAAGAACCGCCGCGTGGAAGTGGAAGTGGTCGGTACCCGAGCCAAGTAAGCGCATCGGAAGCGATCGGTGGCCCTCCAGGGTCGCCAATCCAGACAAGCCCCGCTTCGGTGGGGCTTTTTTTTGCCTTTCCCGGTCAGCGATAGCGGGGTTGAGCAACCGCTACACCTACTCCGAATTCACCCCCCTGAACGCAGGGTATCGCCGCTTATACCTGCACTCCTATCCTGAGCGCCAGCCCGCCGACCGCGGCTTTCGGACAGGTGTCGAGCACCGTTCCCGTTTTTGAAGACTCCAGGAGCTTCCATGATCCAGATTTTTGCGCGCGCCTCGCGCGCTACCAGCATCGTTGCCTGCAGCGCGGCCGCGGCGTTGCCTGCTGCCCATGCCGCTGTCGTGATCGACTTCGAGCCGGCTGCGTTGACCGGCCTCTATTTCCCCGGTGAGACCTTCACTCAGCAAGGCTTCACACTCGCGGTCGGCCCCGACTTCGGAACCATCGACACGGCCGCTGCGATCGGCATCGGAGCGCCGACGGGCAATTCGAGCCAGTTCTATTTCAACTCGAACGATGGCACGCTGACGCTGAGCCAATCGGGCGGCCTTGCCTTCAGCCTGGGCGGGTTCGCCGCGGCCTTCGTGCCCTTGAGCCCTGCTTCGAACCAGAACACCGTCATCGTTGCCACGGGAACCACCCAGGCCAACACGCAGGTCTCCGCGTTTTGGTCGTTTGCGCCCAGCGCCACCAGCAACTTCCCGTTCATGACCTACGGCGGCGCCGGCTTCGCCGCGTTCACGAACCTGGTCCAACTGCAGTTCAAGGCTTGCTCGTTGGTCGCTGGCGTGGCTTGCACCGTGGCCACGAACAACAACGGTCAATTCGCGCTCGACGACGTGGTGCTGACGGTGGTGCCGGAGCCCGGTACCTGGTTGATGCTTGCCACCGGGTTGCTGGGTCTGGGTGCTGTGGCTCGCCGCGCACGCCGCTGACCCGCCCTGCCTTCCGACCGTCCGACGACAACGACAGCGACAACGACAACGAACTGCCAGGAGCCCTTCCAGATGAATCTCACCCGCATTGCAATCGCCGTGGCCCTGCTGGGCGCAGCCAGCCTCTCGCACGCCCAGGTTCTCAACAATGCCTCCAAGGCCCGCGCTGATGCCAGCCTGCAGGCTGACACCAGCCGCAATGCCAAGACACCGGCAGCGGCTCGCAAGGTCTGGATCGTGCAGCTCGCCGGAGCGCCGCTCGCGACTTATGCCGGCGGGGTCCCCGGCGTTGCCGCGACCCAACCTGCCAAGGGAGTGCGTTTGAACGCGCGGTCGTCCAACGCCCGTGCCTATTTGAGTGTGCTCGACGCCCGTCGCAACGCCGTGATCGCGCGCCTGCCGGCACAGGCCCGCGTGCTGCACACCTACGGCGTGGCCTTCAACGGCTTCGCCGCGCAGTTGACCGATGCCGAGGCCCAGTCGCTGATGACCACGACCGACGTGGTGTCGGTTGTCGAGTCGGAGATTCGCAAGCCCGACACCACCCGCACGTCCGACTTCCTGCAGTTGACCGCGCCTGGCGGCATGTGGTCGCAGCTCGACGCGACGGCCCGCAACGTCAAGGGTGAAGACGTCATCATCGGCGTCATCGACGGCGGCATCTGGCCTGAGAACCCGTCCTTCGGCGACAAGCTGAAACCCAGCGGCGAGCCGGCGGCCTATTTCGAAGCCGGCACGCTGGCATACGGGCCGGCTCCGGCCCGTTGGTCGGGCACCTGCCAGACTGGCGAAGGTTTCACCGCAGCCATGTGCGGCAACAAGCTGATCGGGGCGCGCTACTTCTCGGCCGCTTTCCTGGGCGGTGGTGCGGTTCTTAGCGCCAACGAATACGTGTCGCCACGCGATGGCGATGGCCACGGCTCGCACACCGCGTCGACCTCCGGGGGCAATTCCAATGTGCGCAACGCCACCAACGGTGTGGTCGTCGGTGTGATGTCCGGCATCGCACCACGGGCCCGTGTCGCGGCTTACAAGGTGTGCTGGAACGCCACCGTCTCGGCCCTGACGGGGTGCTACACCGCCGACACGCTGGGCGCCATCGACGCCGCGGTGGCCGATGGCGTCGACGTCATCAACTACTCGGTCAGCGGCACCCAGACCGACTTCACCGACCCGGTCGAGATCGCCTATCTGAATGCGGTTGCGGCGGGCGTGTTTGTGGCGGCCTCGGCCGGCAACTCCGGCCCCGGCAACGAGGTCGCGCACATCAGCCCCTGGATTGCGACGGTCGGTGCATCGAGCCACGACCGCAACCCCGGGGCCAGCCTGATCCTGGGTACCGGCGACATCTATTTCGGCGGATCCACCAACTTCGCCAATGCGCCGACGGCCGCGATGGTCTTGTCGGAAGCCATCCCCGCAGCCGGGCAAACGGCAATCGCGGCCAACACTTGCCTGGCCAACAGCCTGGATGCGGCTGCGGCAGCCGGCAAGATTGTGGTCTGCGACCGCGGCACCAACAGCGCCACTGCGCGGCTGGCGGCCAGCGCCGAAGTCAAGCGCGTCGGCGGTGTCGGCATGGTGCTGTTGAACCCGACCGCCACCGCGCTGGGCACCGATGCCCACACGGTGCCGACGGTGCAACTGCCGGACACCGTCCGCAGCGCGGTGCGCAGCTACGTGACGGCCGCCGCCCCTACCGGCACCATCAGCCTGAGCTTCAACCTTCCCGGCGTGGTGGCCCCGGTGATGGCCAGCTTCTCATCGCGCGGCCCCAACAAAGGCAACGGCAACATCCTGAAACCCGACATCACCGGCCCGGGCAGCAGTGTGATCGCCAGCGTCAGCGTCAACCTCAGCGCGGCCAACCACGCGGCGCTGGTCGCGGGTACCTACACCCCACCATCGGGCTATGGATCGAAGAGCGGGACGTCGATGTCGAGCCCGCACATGGCCGGCGCCGCCGCGCTGGTGCGCCAGCTCCACCCAACCTGGACACCGGCAGCGATCAAGTCGGCGCTGATGACCAGCACCACCGAGGTCAAGTTGTCCAGCGGTGCCACCGACACCAACCGCTTGGGTTATGGCGCCGGACACATGAACCCGAACGGCACCATCAACCCCGGTCTGGTGTACGACGCCACCGGCACCGACTTCGCACGCTTCATGTGCGGGCTGGACCTGACGCCACCGTCCGGCCTTGGCGCCTGCAGCACGCTCGGAAAGACCGCGGCCTGGAACCTGAACCTGGCTTCGTTGACGGCGGCCAACGTGGTGGTGTCGCGCACGCTGACACGCACCGTCACCAACGTCGGCACCAGCACGGCGACCTTCGCCGGCAGCGCCAGCCTGCCGGGATGGACCGTGGTGCTGACACCGGCGAGCCTGACCCTGGCTCCGGGTGCCAGCGCCAGCTTTTCGGCTGTGCTGACGCGCACCACCGCGCCGCTGAACGAATACACCTTCGGCAGCTTGAGCTGGAATGACGGGGTGCGTGACGTGCGCAGTCCGTTGACCGCATCGGCGGTGGCGTTGGCCACGCCGCAGGAGCTGAGCGATGTGCGCCCGTCGGGCCGGGGCACCAAGGTGTTCGGTATCGAGTCCAGCTACACCGGCGCCATGAGCCTGGCACCCGTCGGTCTGGTGCCCGCCACGCGCACCACCGACACGGTCGTTGCGGGTGGCAAGAAATGCGTCAACTTCGTCATCGAAGCCGGGGTGCAGTTTGCGCGCTTCCAGCTCTTCAACAGCGAAACCAGCGGCGGTGCATCGACCGACCTCGACCTGGAGGTGTTCAACAACGTCAACGGCACCGGGAGCAGCGTCGGAAGCAGCACCAGCGGTTCGTCGGACGAGGTGGTAACGGTCGAGGCGCCGATTCCCCGCACCTACTCGGCTTGCGTGGCAGGCTTCGCGGTGCCGGCCGGCGGTGCCACCTACACGCTGTCGTCGTGGATCGTCGGGCCCGGCACGGGCGTCCAGACGCTGCGCGCAGCGGGGCCATCGTCGGTCTACGAGCGCGGCGGTGCTTCGATTGCACTGGCCTGGAACGTGCCTGCGGGGCAGCGCTACATGGGCAATGTCCAGTTCCGTGACGGCGCTGGTGCGCTGCTGGGATCGACCAAGGTGTTGGTCGACAACCGCTGACCAGGCGGCACACGACCACAGATCGAGGGGTCTGCTGCTGCGGACCCTTTTTTTCTGGATTGCGGTGCGGGCGCCCGCTCGGGCACAACGGCATCGCGGCTTCGGTACGATCGACCGATGAGCAACGTCGACGCGCAGGAACTGGCCAAGTTCAGTGAACTGGCCCATCGCTGGTGGGACCCCGAAAGCGAGTTTCGACCGCTGCATCAGATCAACCCGTTGCGCCTGGAGTGGATCGACCGCCTGGCCCCGCTGCGGGGCCGGACCGTGCTCGATGTGGACTGTGGTGGCGGCATCCTGAGCGAGGCCATGGCAAAACGCGCAAGGCATGTCACCGGCATCGACCTGGCTGCCAAGCCATTGGGGGTAGCCCGCCTGCATGCGCTGGAAGCCGAGGTCGGCAACCTGGATTACCGAGAGATCGCCACCGAACAGTTGGCCGCCTCCGAGCCGGCGTCTTTCGACACCGTGACTTGCATGGAGATGCTGGAACACGTGCCCGATCCGTCGTCCGTGGTGCAGGCCTGCGCCACGCTCGCCAAGCCCGGGGGCTGGGTGTTCTTCTCGACGTTGAACCGCAACCCGAAATCGTTCCTGTTCGCCATCGTCGGCGCCGAATACCTGCTTCGATTGCTGCCGCGCGGCACCCACGAGTACGCTCGCTTCATCCGCCCGAGCGAACTCGCCCGCTGGACGCGCCAGGCCGGGCTCGAGATTGCTGGCACCCGCGGCATGGAATACAACCCGGTCACCCGGCGCTATTGGCTGTCGGGCGACACCAGCGTCAATTACTTGGTGGCATGCCGCAAACCGGGCTGAAGGCGGCCAGGGAGACGACGGCGGCAGTGGAGTTGGTGCTGTTCGACCTCGACGGCACGCTGGTCGACAGTGCACCCGACCTCGCCGGCACCGCCAACGACATGCTCCGGGCGCGCGGCCTGGCGCCTGTGCCCTACGACCGGTTGAGGTCCCATTGCGGATCGGGCGCCAGGGGCATGCTGGGTTGCGCGTTCAAGACCGACCCCCGGCAAGCAGGCTACGGCGCACTGCGCGATGAATTTCTCGATCGCTACGAACAGCGCATGCTGCAACAGACGCGGATCTTCGACTCGGCGTTGCCGATGCTGGCTGCATTGGATGCAGCGGGGATGGCGTGGGGCATCGTCACCAACAAGGCACTGCGATTTGCGACGCCGTTGACGCGCGAACTGGGGCTGCTGGACCGAGCCAAGGTGCTGATCGGCGGCGACAGCACGGCGCACACCAAGCCACATCCCGAGCCGTTGCTTGAAGCCGCCCGTCAGGTGGGAAGGCCGCATGCAACGTGCATCTATGTCGGCGATGACGAACGCGACATGCTGGCTGGGCGTGCGGCGGGAATGGCAACCGCGGCGGCGGCCTGGGGCTACCTGGGTGCCGATGCCGCCCTCACCACTTGGCAGGCCGATGTGGTGCTGGACCACCCGATGCAGCTCTTGCACTGGCT
Source organism: Rubrivivax sp. (assembly GCA_039915715.1). Classification (GTDB taxonomy): domain Bacteria; phylum Pseudomonadota; class Gammaproteobacteria; order Burkholderiales; family Burkholderiaceae_C; genus Rubrivivax. The sequence goes on from JBDSMV010000003.1 coordinate 19,200, forward strand.
CGATCTGGCCTAAGATAGATCGCTTGGGACCGACCTGGCTTCGACGGGGGTTCAAAGTCGACACGGGGCATGCCGAGCACCAGTCAGCTCGTTAATCCATCTGGAAACAAAAGTAACTGCGAACGATACTTCGTACGCCCTCGCCGCTTAAAACCGGTGAGCCTCGCAACAGTCGGCCGATGGGCTGGGCTTGAAGGATAAAACCTAAAAAGCTGCGAGGTCATTCACATTGGCTCGTCCTGCAGCGTGTCATTCGTTGTGGGCCTAAAACCAAATGACTCGGGGAAACGGTAGCGTGCTGCTGCGCGACCGGCGCCCTTAAATCCAAATCAGACAGCTACGCATGTAGAACCGTCCGGTGATGGCTCGCGGACGGGGGTTCGATTCCCCCCGGTTCCACCACACGACCTCGAAAGGTCCCGCTGCTTCAGGCACCGGGACCTTTTTTTTGCTTTGCACGAACAGCGGTCGCCCTGCAGTCTCGGTAAGCCTTGCGAAGTCGCAACTGCCTGCTGGTGATACCCCGTCACCCGCTCGACCTCGTTTTTGGACCCCAGCATCACGCTGACCCGCTCGTGCAGTTTCGTCGGCACGATGTCCAGGATGCGTTCCTTGCCGTTGGTCGCCATGCCGCCGGCTTGCTCGACGATGAAGGCCATCGGGTTGGCCTCGTACATCAGCCGCAACTTGCCAGGCTTGTCGGGTTCACGCTGGTCCCACGGATAAAGGAAGATGCCGCCACGGGTGACGATGCGGTGCACGTCGGCCACCATGCTGGCCACCCAGCGCATGTTGAAGTCTTTTTCGCGCAGACCAGTCTTGCCCGCCAGGCATTCGTCGATGTAGCGGCGCACCGGCGCGTCCCAGTGCCGCATGTTGCTCATGTTGATCGCGAATTCTTTCGTGTCGTCGGGGATGCGCAGGTGTTCTTCGATCAGCACGAACGAACCCTGTTCACGGTCCAGAGTGAACATCGCAACACCGTCGCCGACGGTGAGCACCAGCGTGGTCTGCGGCCCGTAGATGCAATAGCCTGCGGCGACTTGCCGGTTGCCGGGTTGCAGGAAATCTTCCTCCGTCACGCCGGGGTGGCCCTCGGGCTTTTTCAGCACGCTGAAGATGGTGCCGATGCTGACGTTGACGTCGATGTTGGACGAACCGTCCAGCGGGTCGAACAGCAGCAGGTATTCGCCCTGCGGGTAGCGGTTGGGAACGACGTAGATCCCATCCATTTCCTCGCTGG
>JBDSMV010000068.1:0-19413 GCA_039915715.1 Rubrivivax sp.
GACTTCATCATCCGTATAGCCATGCTGCAGCAGCACCTCGCGGGTGTGCTGCCCGTAAGTGGGAGCGGGTCGGCGCACGTTGCCCGGAGTGGCCGAGAGCTTGATCGGCAAACCCAGCGCCTTCGTCGGCCCGGCCACCGGGTGCTGCAGGTCCACCACCATCTGCCGCGCCAGGGTCTGCGGGTCGGACGCCATGGTCGCGATGTCGTTGATGGGTCCTGCCGGTATGCCGGCCCGGTCCAGCGCCAGCAACCAGTCCGCGGTGCTGCGCTGTCGCAGTCGCTCGCTCAAAAACGCCACCAGTTCACTGCGGTTGTGCATGCGGGCGCTGTTGTCTGCGAAGCGCGCATCGCCGATCCACTGTGGCGCGCCGACCAGGGTCGCAATGCGTTCCCAGTTCGACTGGTTGGCACCGCCGATGTTGATGTGGCCGTCGGCTGTCGGAAACGCCTGGTAGGGCGCGGCCAGCACGTGGGCCGAACCGGCAGGTCCCGGCGAGATTCCGGTCGCAAAGGTGATGGCCGCCTGCCATGCGGTCTGGTGGATGCCGGCTTCCATCAGCGAGGTGTCGACGAATTGCCCATGGCCTGTCTTGAGCCGGTGCACATAGGCCGAAACGATGCCCAGCGCCGCCAGCATGCCGGCGTTCAGGTCCGTCACCGGGCTGCCGACCTTGACCGGCGCACCGCCGGGTTCGCCGGTGATGCTCATCAGGCCCGAGACGCCCTGGGCAATCAAATCGAAGCCGCCCTTGTCGGCCGCCGGGCCGGTGCGGCCGTAGCCCGAGATCGAGCAATAGATCAGCGCCGAGTTCAGTACCCGCAACGCGCCGAATCCCAGCCCCAGCTTGTCGAGTGCGCCCTTGCGGTAGTTCTCGACCAGCACATCGGCGTGCTTGGCCAGCCGCTTCAGCACCTGCTGCCCGCTCACCTGCTTCAGGTCGATGGCGATGCCGCGCTTGTTGCGGTTCATCATCATGAAGGCCGCCGATTCGCCGTTGATCTGTGGCTCTGCATAGCGCCGTGTGTCGTCGCCGCCAGGCATCTTCTCGACCTTGATGACATCGGCGCCCAGGTCGGCCAGCAGCGAGCCGCAGGTGGGGCCGGCCATGATCTGTGCCAGTTCCAGAACGGTCACGCCGACCAGGGGTCCGGTGGCTTCCATGGTGCTCAGCGCCCGACGAAGTTCGGCGTGGTCTTGGCCAGAAAGGCGCGGTAGCCGATGCCGAAGTCTTCGGTGTCGTAGCAGCGATAGCCTTCGTCGCGATCGGCCTCGGACAGCGGCTGGCCTGCTTCCAGATCACGCAAGAACCGTTTGTGCCAGCGTGCCACCAACGGTGCGCCCTCTGCGATGCGTTTGGCTGTGGCCATCGCTTCGGCGACCACGTCAGCATCGGCCACCATTCGCGTGACGAGTCCCTTTGCCAGCGCTTCGGCAGCCGTGTAGATGCGGCCTTCCAGCAGCAACTCCATCGTCACCGCGGGGCCTGCCAGTCGCAACAGCGCCGCCATTTCGGCATGCGCCAAGACCAGACCCAGGCGTTTGATTGGCACACCGAAACGGCTGCCTTCGCTGCAGATGCGCAGGTCGCAGCAAGCCGCGATCTCCAGCCCGCCGCCGACGCAGATGCCTTCGATCAACGCCACCGTCGGGTGCTGGCAGCCGCTGATGGCGCCCAGGGCGTCGCGCAGCACCACGCCGTAGGCTTTCGCCTGCTCGAAGTTACTGCGCTCGGTTTCGAATTCGCCGATGTCGTTGCCGGGTGAGAACGACTGTCCGCCGGCACCGCGCAGCACCACGCAGCGCAACGTGTCGTCTTGCGACAGTTCGCGCAGCGTGTCGCCCAGCTGCTGCCACATCGGCTTCGTCAGCGCGTTGAGCTTTTCGGGGCGGTTGAGGGTGACGGTGGCGATGGGGCCATCGGTGGCGCAGAGGATGAGGTCGGACATGGGCGGGTCTCCGGTGTGCGCTGTTCGCGTTGCTTGGTTGTTCGGGCTGCGTGCGTTGTCGCGCTTCGTCTTGCGTGATGAGGGGCGAGCAAAACCGCGTCCGGGCAAGCCTACGCGCGCTGCCCTGGCGGTCTCGCCTGAACGGCGTCGACTGCCCTGCGCTCGACGGTTCCGCGGCCCTGTTGCGGAACTCGCTTTGCGCCCCTTCGGTGCGCGCCGCTCAGACACCCGCAACGAGTCATATGACGATGCGCGCTGCGCGCGCGGGCCACGAAACCTCCGGTGCTCGGCGCCAAGGCTTTGTGCGCGCTGCGGCCTGCCCGGACGCGGCTTTGCAGCCACCGGCTGTGGCTGGCATGCAGGTGCCGACCACGTGCCTTTTGAAGATCGCGATGACGCTGGCCTGCTGCCTTTCCCCTTCCCACACCACCAAAGCTGGCAGCGCGGCAGGCGGTGCCCGGCCGGGGAGCGTCTGCGGTGGCGAGAAGCGCAGGGCGGGGGTCGGCGCTGGTACCCCAGCGCTTCGTCAACTGACTCGCTGCCACTGTCTGAACGGAGCGGGCGCAGCCCGCGCAGTGAGTCTGGCAGTGCGACCCCGGACCGGGCATCGCAGCGGAGTCGAAGCCCCAGGCGCAGACCACCGCATCCGCCCCCCGGCCGGGTACCGCCTGCCATGCTGCGAACCAGCAAACAGTCAACAACTCACCGATAGAACACATCGACCAGGAACATCGGCACCGCCGGCACATACGTCACCAGCAACAAGGTGGCAACCAGCACGCCGATGAACGGCAGGTTGACCCGCGTGACCTTCCACATGTCGGCCTTGGCGATGGAACACGACGCCATCAACACGCTGGCCACCGGCGGGGTCTGCTGGCCGATGCCCAGGTTCAGGGTCACGATCAGGCCGAAGTGCACCGGGTCGATCCCCACCGCATTGACCAGCGGCATCACGATCGGAACCACCAATATGATCGCCGCGGCGCTGTGCAGGAACAGACCGATCAAGAGGAAGAACACGTTCAGGATCGCGAGCACCGCATAGCGGTTGCTGGTGATGCCCGAGAGCCACTGCGCCAATTGCTGCGGCATCTGTTGTTCGGTGAGGTAGACGCCCAGCAAAGCCGACGCGGCCACCAGCAGCATCACGATCGCGGTCTGGATGCCGCCTTCGATCATGGCGGCATACAGGTGCTTCCAGTTCAGTTCGCGGTAGATCAGGCCGCCGATCATCAGCGCGGCCAGCACCGCCAGCGCTGCGCCTTCGGTGGCGGTGACGATGCCGCCGAAGATGCCGCCGAGGATGATCACCGGCAGCAAGAAGGCCCAGGCCGCGTCCTTGAAGGTCGACCTGACGCGCGCCCACTGAAACACTTCTTCGACCGGGTAGTTGTAGCGCCGCGCATACCAGTACGACAACGCCATCATGCCGCCGCCTGCCAGGATGCCCGGGATGATGCCGGCGACGAAGATCTGCACCACCGAGGCGTCGGCCATCACCGCATACAGGATCATCGGGATCGATGGCGGGATGATCACCGCCAGCGTTGCCGACGACGACATGATCGCCGCCGCAAACTCCTTCGGGTAGCCCTTCTTCTTCATCGCCGGGATCAGGATCGAGCCCATTGCGGCCACGTCGGCCACCGCCGAGCCTGAGATCTCGGCGAAGAACATGCTGGTGCCGATGGTGATCATCGCCAGGCCACCCTTGACGAATCCCAGCAATGCCGATGCGAAGGCGATCAGCCGGCGCGACAGGCTGGAGGTGTTCATGATGGCGCCCGCCAGGATGAACAACGGAATCGCCAGCAGCGGAAAACTGGTGGCGCCGGTGAACATCACCAGTGCCGAGTTCAGCAAGGAGTCCATGCCCTGCGACCACACCATCGCTGCCATCGCGACGATTCCGAGCGAGATCGCGATCGGCACGTTGATGAGGATCAGCGCCACCAGACCCATAAACATCAGCGCGACGGTCATGACAGGGCCTCGCGCGGCTCGCCGTGTGTCGTGTCGTCGACCGCCAGTTGTTCATGGTCGACGATGCCCTGTCCCCGGGCCTGCCGCAGCACCTCGGGCAGGCTCAGCAGTTGGGCGACGATGAACAGCACGCCGCCGATCGGGATCACCGACTGCGTGAAACGGGTCGGCACCCACGGCAGGCTCACCAGCGAATCGCCATGCAGGATCACCAGCACCTGAATGCCGAACCAGGTCAGCAAGGCGAAGAAGCCGATCACGCAGCATTCGCCGAACCACACCGCCGCCACGCGCCAGGGCGTCGGCAGCGCGTTGACAAGGCCGGGGAAGCCGATGTGAGCGCGCTTGAGCGCCGCCAGCGCCGCGCCGTAATAGGTCAGCCACGCCAGCATCACCGACGCGACCTCGTCGTACCAGACCAGCGAGACCCCGAGCTTGCGGCAGGCCACCGCATAGAGGATCACCACCGCCAGGCTGCTCAGCAGCAGCATCACGAAGGCGGTCAGGGTGCGGTCGAAGATGCGCGCGAAGGCCGCCATCAGCCGGCTCTCCGCCGCGGGGCGGTGCAGGATCGCTTCATCGGTATCGAGGGAAAAATCGCTGCAAAAATCGCGGGAAACTCAACTCGGGCCCGGATCAGACTCACATGCCCTTGCCGAGGCCGATCGCGGTGTTGACGAGCTTGCCGCCTGCCGGCACCTCTTTGGCGAACTCGTCGTAGACCGGCTTGCTGGCGGCGATGAAGGCTTCCTTGTCGACCTCGTTGACCTTGGTGCCCGCGGCCTTGATCTTCTCCAGCAACTCGTTGTCGAGCTTGACCGCCTGTTCGTAGACATAGGCCTGGGTGTCCTTGGCCGCCTGCTGCAGGATCGCCTGCACGTCTTTGGGCAAGGCGTTGAACTTGCGCGCACCGGCGGCGAGGTAGGCAGGGGTGTAGACATGGCCGGTCATCGACAGGTACTTCTGCACTTCCTGGAACTTGCTGGAGTAGATCTGCGTCAGCGGGTTTTCTTGCCCGTCCATCACGCCGGTTTGCAAGGCGACGAAGACTTCGGACAGCGCCATCGGTGATGGGTTGGCGCCGTAGGCCTGGAACATCTTGACGCGCCAGATGCCCTTCGGTGTGCGGAGCTTCAGCCCGGCCAGGTCGGCCGGCTTGACGATCGGGCGCGTGTTGTTGGTGATGTTGCGAAAGCCGTTCTCCCACACCGCCAAGAGCTTGTAGCCCTTGGCTTCGGCCAGCGGCGCCAGCGACTGCCAAAACACCGCGGCTTCGATCTTCTTCATGTGGTCGCGGTTCTTGACGAGGTAGGGCATCTCGAACATGCCGAACTCATCGACCTCGGACGACATCACGCTCGACGGAATCGAGAACTCGAGCGTGCCCAGACGCAGCTTCTTCATCATCTCGCTGTCGTCGCCGAGCTGGCTGCTGCCGAACACCACCACCTTGGCCTTGCTCCCCAGCTTCTCATTCGCGCGGCGCGCGAATTCGTTGGCCGACAACTCGAACAAGGAGCCCGGCCCGCCGACATGGCCCAGCTTCAACTCCATCTGCGCAGCGGCGGGCAGCGAGAAGCCCGCGGCCAGGGTGGCGGCGGCCAGGCTCAGGGTGAGGGTGCGGCGAGTGGTCATGTCGGTCTCCTGTGATGTTGTGGTCTTGTGGTGTCTTGGTCGGTGATTCAGCCAGCCGCGGCCGGTGGCGCTGCAGGGTCGGCAGAAAAGAGGTCCATCGCCGCCTGAACGCCGCTGCCTTTGAGCGGCACACCCTGCAGCTTCAACCCCATCTCGACCCCCGCCAGCGTGGCCAGCAGGGTCAGGTCGTTGCTGTCGCCCAGATGGCCGATGCGGAACATGCGACCTTTGACTTTCGACAGCCCGGTGCCCAGCGACAGATCGAAGCGGCTGTGGATGAGCTTGCGCAGCGCATCGGCGTCGACGCCTTTGGGCGTCACCACGCCGGTCAGCACGGGTGAGTAGACCGCCGGGTCGGCGCACTGGATCGGCAGCCTCCAGGCGTCGACCGCAGCGCGCACGCCGGCCGCCCAGCGCTGGTGGCGCGCCAGCACCTGCGGAAGGCCTTCTTCCAGCAGCATCGCCAATGATTCGTGCAGGCCATACAGCAGGTTGGTGCTGGGGGTGTAGGGCCAGTACCCGCCGCGGTTCATCTCGACGATCTCGTCCCAGGCCCAGAAGGCGCGCGGCAACTTGGCGGTCTTGGAGACCTCGAGTGCCTTCGGCGACAAGGCATTGAAGCTGATGCCCGGCGGCAGCATCAGGCCCTTCTGCGAGCCGCTGACGGCCACGTCCACACCCCATTCGTCATGGCGGTAGTCGGCGCTCGCCAGCCCCGAGATGGTGTCGACCATCAACAGCGCCGGGTGCCTGGCATCGTCGATGGCGCGGCGCACGGCTGCGATGTCGCTGGTGACACCGGTCGAGGTCTCGTTGTGCACCACGCACACCGCCTTGATGCGGTGCTGCGGGTCGGCCTGCAAGCGTTCGGCGATGCGTCCGGCGTCGACCCCGTGGCGCCAGGCCAGCGGCAGGCCGGTGTCGGAACAGGTGCCCGGCATCGTCAGCAGGTCGGGTTGCAAACCCAGGCGCAGTGCCATCGCATGCCACAGCGCCGCGAAGTGGCCGGTCTCGACCATCAACACCGCATCGCCCGGGCTCAGCGTGTTGACCAAGGCGGCTTCCCAGGCGCCGGTGCCAGACGCCGGATAGATCGCCACCGGATGCTGCGTGCCGAAGACCTGCTTGAGCCCGTCGATGACCGACAGGCCCAGCGTGGCGAACTCGGGGCCGCGGTGGTCGATCGTCGGCAGGCTGATGGCGCGCAGGATGCGGTCAGGCACCGGGCTCGGCCCTGGAATCTGCAGGAAATGGCGCCCGCTGGGATGCTGGTCCAGCTTCAGCATGAACGGCCCCGGTTCGCAGTCACTTTTGCATACAAAATTGAGTTTTCGGGGGTCATGCCCTTAGACTACCTCAGCAAAACGCCTCTGAATTTGTATGCAGATCAGAACAAACCCTGAGATCGACCCGCAAGTTGCCATCTCGGCTGCGGTCATCCCGATGCCCAGACCGGTGTTGCACCAGGAAGTGGTGGCGCGGCTGCGCCAGCGCATCGTCGAAGGGCTGATTGCTCCCGGGGCCAAGCTCAACGAGCGCGAATTGAGCGAAGACCTGCGCGTCTCGCGAACGCCGCTGCGCGAAGCCATCAAGATGTTGGCGGCCGAAGGGTTGGTTGACCTGTTGCCCAACCGGGGCGCGGTCGCGGCCCAGATGCAGGCGCAGGAAGTGGCCGACACCTTCGAGGTGATCGCCGGGCTCGAAGGGCTGTCGGGCGAATGGGCGGCCGAGCGCATCAGTGCGGGGGAGATCGACGAGATCCGTGCCCTGCATTACGAAATGCTGGCGGCCTACACGCGGCGCGATCTGCCCACCTACTACCGCATCAACGCCCGCATCCACGAGTGCATCAACCTGGCGGCGCGCAACCCGGTGCTGACGCAGACCTACCGCACCGTGAACGCCCGTTTGCAGGCCTTGCGCTTTCGATCCAACTTCGACGAACGAAAGTGGAAGCTGGCGGTGGACGAACATGCCGCGATGGTCGACTGCCTGGCCGCCCGCGACGCCGCCGGGCTGCGTGCGGTGTTGGTGGCGCACCTGAATCACAAGCGCGATGTGGTGTTGGGCTTGTTGCAGCGCGGTGAGTTGCAGCCGGTTGCCGGAGCGGTCGCTTGAACGCACTGCTGCCCGCAGCGAGGCTGGTCAAGTTGCCATCCGACAACCTCGACAGCACCGAACTGGCGCAGCGCCTGCGCGCCGAAACCCGCGGCGAGGTGCACTTCGACCCCGCATCACGTGGCCGCTATGCCACCGATGCGTCGATCTACCAGATCATGCCGCTGGGTGTGTTCGTGCCCACCTGTGACGACGATGTCGCTGCGGCGCTGGCGATCGCCCGCGAGCTGGGCGCGCCGCTGCTGCCGCGCGGCGGGGGCACGTCGCAATGCGGCCAGACCACCGGCGCGGCACTCGTCATCGACGCCAGCAAGCACCTGCGCCGGGTGCTGCAGGTGGACGCGAAGGCGATGACCGCCGAGGTCGAACCGGGGTTGGTGCTGGACGACCTGAATGCGGCGCTGAAGCCGGATGGGCTTTGGTTTCCGGTCGATGTCTCGACCAGCGCGCAGGCCACTTTGGGCGGCATGGCAGGCAACAATTCCTGCGGCTCGCGCAGCATCGCCTACGGCAACATGGTGCACAACGTGGCAGGCATCGATGGCTGGCTGGCCGATGGCACGGCCGTGTCGTTCGGCCCCGTCGACCAGTTGGCCGAAGGCGGGCGGGCGCAGCAGATCGCCGACTTCGTCCGCGGTCTGGCGCGGCAGCATGCAGCCGATATCGGAACCCGCTGGCCCAAGGTGATGCGCCGTGTCGGTGGCTACAACCTCGACATCTTCGACCCCCAGAGCGAGCGCCCGTACACCGCTGACGGCAGCGTCAATCTGGCGCACCTGCTGGTGGGCAGCGAAGGCACGCTGGCGCTGACGCGGCGCTTGCGTTTGAAGCTGAGTCCGCTGCCGCGCCACAAGGTGCTGGGGGTGGTGAACTTTCAGAGCTTTCATGCTGCGATGGATGCGGCGCAGCACATCGTTCAGCTGTCACCGACCGCAGTCGAGTTGGTCGACCGCACGATGATCGAATTGGCGCGTGACAACCCGGCCTTCAAGGCGGTGATAGAGACTGCGCTGATCGGCCAGCCCGAAGCGATCCTGCTGGTCGAGTTCAGCGGCTTCGACCGCAGCGCCTTGCTGCTGCAGCTGGAACGGCTGGTGGAACTGATGGGCGATCTGGGTTTGCCCAGGAGCGTGGTCGAGATGGTCGACGACACCGCGCAGAAGGCCCTGTGGGATGTGCGCAAGGCAGGTCTCAACATCATGATGAGCCTGAAGGGCGACGGCAAGCCGGTCAGCTTCATCGAAGACTGCGCGGTTCCGCTGGAGCACCTGGCCGACTACACCGATGCGCTGAGCGCGGTGTTCGCGGGCCACGGCACGCGCGGCACCTGGTATGCGCATGCCTCGGTGGGCACGCTGCATGTGCGGCCGATCCTGGACATGCGGCGCGAAGGCGCGGTGAAGATGCGCGCCATCGCTGAAGAAGCCGCCGAGTTGTTGCGCCACTACCGCGGTGCCTACAGCGGTGAGCATGGTGACGGGCTGTGCCGCGGCGAATGGATCCGATGGCAATTCGGCCCCGCCATCGACGACGCCTTTCGCGCCATCAAGCAGCACCTGGATCCGGGGCGGCTTTTGAACCCCGGCAAGATCGTCGACCCGCCGCGCATGGACCAGCGCGGCCTGTTTCGCTATGCGCCGGGGTACAAGACGATCGCGTTGAAGCCGGTCTACGACTGGTCGGCATGGGACGTGCAGAACGACCCGGCCACCGAAACCACCACCGCACCCGGCAGCGGAGGCGACACCACCGGCGGCTTGGCGAAAGCGGTCGAGATGTGCAACAACAACGGCCACTGCCGCAAGTTCGACGCCGGCAGCATGTGCCCGAGCTTTCGCGTCACCCGCGACGAACAACACCTGACGCGGGGCCGCGCCAACACCCTGCGGCTGGCGCTGTCGGGTCAGCTGGCAGCCGAAGGGCAGGGCGGCACTGCGGCCGTATCGCCCGGGTTCACATCCGATGCCGTGGCCGAAGCGCTGGACCTGTGTGTGGGTTGCAAGGGCTGCAAGCGCGAATGCCCCACCGGTGTCGACATGGCGAAGATGAAGCTCGAATTCACCGCGCAGCGTGCGGCCGAGCGCGGGTTGTCGATGCAGCAACGGCTGATCGGCCACCTGCCGCGCATCGCCCCGATCGCAAGCCGTCTGCCGTGGCTCTTCAACCTGCGCGACCGGGTTCCCGGCCTCGCGAAGTTGACCGAGCGCTGGCTCGGCTTGTCGGCACAGCGCAGCCTGCCGCGCTGGCGCCGCGACACGTTCGCAAACGCAGCGCAGCAGCTGCAACTCGCAAATGCAGACGACGCGCTGAGCGCGGCGGCCGACAACAACCCCGCGGCGGTGCTGTTCGTCGACACCTTCAACGGCCACTTCGAAACCGAAAACGCCACCGACGCGGTGCGGGTGCTGCAGGCCGCAGGCGTGGTGGTGCATGTGGCGCAGCGACCCGACGGCGGCGCGTTGTGTTGCGGGCGCACGCTGATGGCCGCCGGGCTGGCCGAACAAGCCAAGGCGAGGGCGCGAGAGTTGATCGAGGCCTTCACGCCATTCGTCGATGCCGGCATCGCGATCGTCGGCCTTGAGCCGTCGTGCCTGCTGACGCTGCGCGACGAGATGCTGGTGATGGGGCTGGGCGAACCCGCAAGGCGCCTGGCGGCGCGGGCGATGCTGTTCGAGGAGTTCATCGCCAGCGAAGCGGCTGCCGGCCGCTTCCAGATCGATCTGCAGCCGGCGCAGGTACCGATGCGCGTGCACGGCCACTGCCACCAGAAGGCCTTCGGTGCCATGCAGCCGGTTCTGGATGTGTTGCGGCTGATTCCGCAGGCCGATGTGAGCCTGATCGAAAGCTCTTGCTGCGGCATGGCCGGCAGCTTCGGCTATGAAGCCACGCACCATGCGGTGTCGATGCAGATGGCCGAGTTGAGCCTGCTGCCCGCGGTGCGCGCGGCGCCCGACGCGATCATCGTCGCCGATGGCACCAGTTGTCGTCACCAGATCCACGATGGCGCCGGGCGCGAGGCACTGCATGTGGCCCGCGTGCTGGCCATGCACCTGCGCCAGACGCCCCATCCGCGTACCACGCCCGGCCCCTGAGGCTCTCGCTAGAATCGGCGCCGACGCGGGTGTAGTTCAATGGCAGAACGGCAGCTTCCCAAGCTTCATACGAGGGTTCGATTCCCTTCACCCGCTCCAGCTTGATGTCAAGAAGGGTCCCGATAGGACCCTTTTTTGTGGTTGTGGTGCCGCCAGGCGGCAGACAGGTCGTCGTAGGCCGGTACTCCGACCAAGCCGATCAACACGATTGCAAGCGGCACGGTCGAGATGTAGCCCAGGACCTTGAAGCCGACCGCACCGACCACGCCTCCGCCGAAGAAGGACATCGCGAGCAGGCTCAGGATCCGCAGACGCGCCCGATCGGCGCGGACCTTGGGAAGCAGCTCGGGGCCGCGTCCGTTCCAGTAGCAGAGCTTGCCGAGTTCGATGCCGATGTCGGTGACGATCCCGGTGATGTGGGTGGTGCGGATCACGGCGCTCGAGAGTTTGGTGATGACTGCGTTCTGCAGTCCCATGATGAAGCACAGCAGCAGCACCGCCAACGGCACGAAGAGCGTCTCGGTCTGCGCGAACTGCGCCCCCAGCAGGCCGAAGGCGAGAAGCAAGAGGGCCTCGATCAGCAGCGGCAGCGTGTACTCGCTGTGCATCTGGTGGCGCCGCGCGTAGTTCACCATCGCCGCGGAACACGCCGCGCCAAACACGAACGAGAACAGGGCGGCCATGCCGGCGCCGACCAGGGGGTAGGCGCCGAGCGCGACGCTGTCCGCCATGGCCGAGACGATGCCGGTCATGTGTGACGTGTACTGCCGCACGGCCAGGAAACCGCCCGCGTTGATGGCACCGGCCACGAACGCGAGCGTGACGCCGAGCTGGCGGTCGGCGCGTGCCGATCGGTTTCGACCCGTCAGCGCACGGGCCCGAATCAGCGGCATCGGGCTCGCCTGATGACAGCCGCCGCGTCGTGCGGCGGCTCGGTCAGCCTGCGGCCGGCCACTGCCAGTCGCGGACTTCCGGCATGTCGCGGCCGTTCTTGCGGATGTACCGCTGGTGTTCCAACCGCGTGTCGTCGAGTCGCCGTTTGAAAGCCAACCCCTGACCGCGCGTTTGCGGCAGCCGGTCGATCGCGGCCATCGCGAGGTGGAAGCGATCGAGGTCGCTCAGCACCGTCATGTCTGACGGCGTTGTGATCGTTCCTTCTTCCTTGTAGCTGCGCACATGGATGGGGTCCGGGGTTGGTGATCGATCAGTGCGGATGACCGGGCGCCGAGCGGCCGCCGCCGGCAGCCCGCGCGAGTTCGCGTGCGACCTCACGCGCGATCATCAGTTCCTCGTCGGTGGGGATCACGCGCACGGCGACGCGGCTGCGGTTGGCAGAGATCAGCGGCGCATGCAGAGCGTTGCGTTGGGCGTCGAGTTCGATGCCGAGAAAGGCGAGTCCTTCGCAGATGCGCTGGCGCACCGGCGCCGCGTGCTCGCCGATGCCGCCGGCGAACACCAGCGTGTCCACGCCACCGAGCGCCGCCGCGTAGGCTCCGATCCACTTCTTGGTCTGGTAGCAAAAGTACGCCACCGCTTCGGCAGCGCGAATGTCCGCGCCTTCGGCGGCGAGCAGGTCGCGCATGTCGCCGCTGGTCTCGGCAATGCCGAGCAGGCCGGATTCGTGGTTCACCAGGTCGTAGAAGCGCCGGGGGCTCATGCCCTCGGTGCGCGCCAGATGCGCTGCGATGCCGGGGTCGAGATCGCCCGAGCGGGTGGCCATCGGCAAGCCGGCCGTCGGCGTGAAGGCCATGCTGGTGTCGATGCAGCGGCCGGCGCAGACCGCGGCCAGGCTGGCGCCACCCCCCAGATGCGCAAGGATCACGCGGCCTTGCGCCCCATCGGCCCCGGCGATCTGCGCCAGTTCCTCCATCAGGTAGGCGTACGACAAGCCGTGAAAGCCATAGCGGCGCAGACCCTGGGCCTCGTAGCGGCGCGGGATCGGCAGCAACTGCGCCAGGCGCGGCATGTGGGCATGAAAGGCGGTGTCGAAGCACGCCAGTTGCGGCAATGCCGGATGGCGCTCGCGCAGCAGGTCGATGAGGCGGATCTCGCCCGGCAGATGGTCGGGGTCGTCGGGCTTGAGGCGGCGCAGGTCGTCAAGCAAGGCATCATCGACGCGCGCCGGTTCGCTGCGCTGCATGCCGTGGACGACGCGATGCCCGATGCCAACGACCTGTGCGAATTCTGGCTGTGCTTGCAGCCATTTCAGCAGTGCTGCGGCGGCCGCTTCGAAGCCGGACCCGTCGATGCGCTGCCGTGCGGACCGCTGCTCCTCGTCAGTGGAGGCGTCCGACCGGTCGACCGTGATGGCGGCATCGGCATGACCGATGCGATCGACCTGGCCGCGCCACAAACGCTTCAGCGCCGGAGCTTCTTTGTAGAGCGCGAACTTGATGCTCGACGAGCCGGCATTGAGGCTCAGGATGTTCATGTCTGTGCCAGGGCTTCGTAGCCCGCAGTGACATCGAACAGTTCCTCGTCGATCGACCCCTGGCGCAGCCGGTGAAAGCTGCCTTGCAGGTTCTCGAGCAGGTCCTTGATGTTGCGATCGGCGCGCTCCATCGCCGCCAGCCGGCTCGCGTTCTCGCTGGCCAACGATTCGGCGCAGACCCGGAACAGCGAAATGAACAGGTACTCGCGGATCAGCGCACGCAGCGTCGTCGCGCCGGGGTCCAGCACCTCGGCAGCCACCTTGCCGGGCCACGGCACCGCGGCCAGGCTCTGTTGCCAGGCGCTGTCGAGCGGCAACAGCCGCAGGCCGACCGGCTCGTACAGTGACCCGGCCAGCGGCTGGTTGTGGAATAGATGGAGCTGCCGCAGCGGACCTCTGACGTCCTGCGTGCGGCGCGCTTCGCTGTCGATCTGGATCTGCGCCACCAGTGCAGCGATGGCGTCGACCGAAGCCGGCACCGCATAAACGTCCACCACGTTCAGACCGGCGTCCTTCAGGCGAGCCTGCACGCGCTCGCCGACGGCCCACACCTCGGCGCGGCCGGACAGACCGGCCAACATGCCGATCGCATGGTCGGCGATCACGTCGTTGAACGGACCCACGAGCCCCTGGTCCGAGCCGAAAACGACGGCACCGATGGCGTCCGCCCTGCCTGCCGGCACACGTTCGGCAGCGGCGCCCGGGCTCGCCCGAGCTTGTCTGAAGCATTCGCCCAGACCCAGCGAGACCATGCGGTCGTAGCCAGCCAGCGACGTCACCGCGCGCTCGTACTCGCCGATGCTCGACGCCGCCAGCGCCTTCATCGTCCGCACCACCGCGTGCAGGTCGCCAGCCCCGGCGATCTTGCGGCGCAGCGCCGCGATGCTGTCGCTCATGCCGCCACCTTCTGGGCTGTCGCGGGCTTCGTGTCCGACAGTTCGTGCGGGTCCGGCAGATACGCCTTCAGCGCGGCATGCGCGGCGTCGGTGACGGCCGAGCGATCCGCATCGCTCAGCTTGTGGGTGCCGACGAGCCGCTCGCGCAATGGCGCATCGAGCCTTGCCGCGGCGTCCTGAACCGCGCGCTGCGCCTCTGCCATGTGCAGCAGCGGCACGGTGTCGAACAAACCGGCTGTCAGCGCCAACAGCACGGCGATCTGTGCCGGCACTGCCACCGGATCGAACTGGGGTTGCTTCAGGCAGGCGCGGATGCGCTGGCCGTGCCCGATGGTCCTTTTGGTCGCGTCGTCGAGCCGCGCGCCGAAGCGCGAGAACGACTCCAGTTCCTCGAACTGCGCATAGGCCAGCTTCAGGTCGCCGGCCACCGCGCGAAAAGGTCCGCGTTGCGCCTTGCCGCCGACCCGCGACACCGACTTGCCAACATCCACCGCCGGCAGCACGCCCAACTCGAACAGCGACGGCGACAGGACGATCTGACCGTCGGTGATCGAGATCAGGTTGGTGGGGATGTAGGCTGAAACGTCCTCGGCCTCGGTCTCGATGATCGGCAGCGCCGTCAGCGAGCCGCCGCCGCGTTCCGGGCACAGGTGCGTCGAGCGTTCGAGCAGCCGCGAATGGATGTAGAAGATGTCGCCGGGAAAGGCTTCGCGCCCCGGCGGCCGGCGCAGCAGCAGCGACAGTTCGCGGTAGGCGCGGGCATGCTGCGTCAGGTCGTCATAGACGATCAGCACGTCGCGCCCGGCTTCCATGAAGTGTTCGGCGATGCTGGTGGCCGCATACGGCGTGATGAAGGCCAGGCCGGGTGGTTGGTTGCCTTCGGTGACCACCACCACGGTGTATTCCATCGCACCCTGGTCGCGCAAGGTCGCCACCACCTTGGCCACTGCCGATGCACGCTGGCCGATGGCGCAGTAGATGCACACCACGTCCTGCCCGCGCTGGTTCAGGATCGTGTCGAGCGCGATCGCGGTCTTGCCGGTCTGACGGTCGCCGAGGATCAGCTCGCGCTGGCCGCGGCCGATCGGGATTAGCGCATCGATCACCTTCAAGCCGGTTTGCAGCGGCACACCGACGGGCGCACGGTCCATGATGGCGGCGGCAGCACGCTCGATCGGCAGCCGCGCCATCGCGTCCACCGGGCCCAGGCCGTCGAGCGCGCGGCCGAGCGGGTCGATGACACGCCCGAGCAGTGCCGGGCCGACCGCCACGTCCATCACGCGCCCGGTGCGCCGAACCTCGTCGCCGGCCTGCAGGTGCCAGTACTCGCCCAGCAGCACGACGCCGAGCTCGTGCTCGTCGACATTGAAGGCGATGCCGGCCAGGCCACCGGGGAACAACAACAACTCCTCGAAGCCGGCGCCGGGCAGGCCGCTGACGCGGGCGATGCCGGTGGTCACCTGCGTGATGGTGCCGACCTCGCGCGGCGCCAGCACCGGCGCGAACGCCGCGCGGGCCTGGGCCAGTGCGCTGAAGCCGCGGTCCAGTGCGCTGGCGGTGATGCTCTTCATGGGGCGCCTCTCATGCGGCACGCTTCATGAGGCGACCGCATCGGCGGGGGGCGCCGGCGCGGTGGCGGGGGTATTCGCGTCGGGGGGCTCGGGCGCCGCTGCCGGCTCGGCTGCGGGCTTGTCTGCGGGCTTGGCTGCGGACTTGGCTGCGGGCTTGTTTGCGGGCTTGTTTGCGGGCACAAGCAGCGCGGCGACCTCGTGTTGCAGATCGCGCAGGTACTCGGCAATGGTCCACGCCAGCTTCTGTCCGCCGGCACTGAGCTCGATGCCACAGACGGCATCGCCTGCGGTGTCGAAGCGCAGGGGCACAGCGGCCGAGAAGCACACGTTGACGGCATCCTGGATCGCCGCCTGCTGCTCGGCCGGCAGCGCGAAGTGGCTGCGCACCAGGGCAGGCTCTGCACCCGGCTTCAGCCCCGCGGCGAGTTGTGCTTTGGCGGGGCCGGGCAACTCGCGCAAGCGCTGTGTGAAGACCCCCACCATGCGGGATTCGAGGTCGGCGTTCGCCAGATCGCTCAAGGTCTTGCGCGCGACGGCGAACACCTCGTTAGCGGCCCGGCCGGCGATCGTCTGCTGCAGATGCGCGGCCTGCATCGACAGCGCGTGCTCGTGTTCGGCGGCCAATGCCAAAGCTGCTTTCTGCGCCTCGTCGGCCAGTCGCCCGCCTTCCGCCTTGGCGTCGGCGGTGGCCTGGTCCAGCAGGCCAGCGCGCTGCCGATCGAAGGCGCTGTTCTTGTCCTCGAAAGTCTTGCGTTCGGTTGCCGCCTGCGCTTCCTTCGCCGCTGCGTCGGCGATCTGGTCGGCGATGCGCTTTTCTCGGGCCGCGATCGCATCCAGTACCGGCCGATAGAGAAAGCGCTTCATCAGCCACACCAGCACGACGAAGTTGAGCGCCTGCGCGCCGACGGTGAACCAGTCGATCAACATGGTCTGCTCGCCTGCCTACTCGCCTATTTGCCCGCAGCTGCCGACGCCGCGGCAACAGCGGCATTCCAGAACGGATTGGCGAAGATCAGGATCATCGACACCACGAAGCAATAAATCGCCGTCGACTCGATCATCGCCAGGCCGACGAAGAGCGTGCGCGTGATCGTCGCCGATGCGTCGGGCTGCTGCGCCAGCGCGGTCAGCGCGGTCGCCACCGCGCGGCCCTCGGCCAGCGCCGGGCCCATGGTGCCGAAGCCGGTGGTGATGCCGGCGATGACGATCGAGATCGTCGCGATGAGGGTCAGGCTGTCCATGAGGGTTTCCTTGTCGGGTTCAGGGGGTTGCCGCAGCGGGCTTGTCGGGCATGTCGGGCTGGTCCCGCCGGGCGGGTGCCGGCCGCGTGGCGGCTGCCAGGTAGACCGCCGCAAGGATGCTGAAGATGTAGGCCTGCACCATGCCGGTCAGCAAGCCCAGCAGCGTCATCACCACCGGAAACAGGAACGGCGTGATGGTCAGCAGGATGCCGACGATCATGGCGCCGCTCATCATGTTGCCGAACAGGCGCACCGCCAGCGCCAGCGTGCGTGAGGCTTCGCTGATGAGGTTGAAGGGCAGCATGATCCAGGTCGGTTCGAGGTAAGACTTCAGGTACCCGCGCAGACCCTGTTCGCGGATGCCGAACAGCGGCACCGCGACGAACACACACAGTGCCAGCGCAACCGTGGTCGAGAGCGATCCGGTCGGCGGTTCGTAGCCGGGCACGATGGTCGCCAGCGCCGCGGCGGCGACGAACATGAACAGCGTGCCCAGGAAGGCGAGGTAGCGCTCGGGCCGCTCCAGGCCCACTTCCCGGATCTGCTCGGTGATGCCGGTGACGACGATCTCGAGCAGGTTCTGCCAACGCGACCGCTGGTGGTTCGTGGAAAGCCGGCGCGTGATCAGCATCGAGCCCAGCACCAGCACCGCCATCAGGGCCCAGGTGAACACGATGGTGCCGTTGAGCGTGAACAGCCCGTGCTGCCAGAAGATCAGTTGATCGGGTCCGAGGCGCATCGTGGGTCAGCTCGAATGGGGCCGATGAGCGGTCAGGCGAAGCGTTAAACGAACCACCAGCCAACGCGCAACCCAGAAGCCGAGCAGGCACGCCAGCAGCCGCTGCCAGTCGCCTGCCGAGACGACGATGAAGCCTGCTGCCGTGCATCCCATGCGCAGCAGCAGGCTGCCCCCGACCCACAGGGCCGGCCGGGGCGAATCGACCGCCCGACGCAGGGTCCACCACAGCCCGCCGAAGAAGAATCCGCCCAGCACGACACCGGCGATGGTGGCGAGCGGCAATGCGAATGCGGCGTTCATCGGCACTCAGCTTTCACTCTTGTCATCGCCCGACCGATCGTCACCACGATTTGCCGCATGCATCGCGCGATCCTGTTGAGCCACCCAGCGCCAGGCGTTCAAGCAGCCCAGCACCAGGCCAGCCATCAACAGCGCCAGCGACCACCGGTGTGCGCCGGGGTACGCCGCGTCGAGCCAGATGCCGAGCCCGGCACCTGCCAATGTCGGCACCACGACCGACCAGCCGATCAAACCCATCATGCCGAGGCCCGACCAGACCCCGGGTGCGCCGTCGCGGCGCGCTTGCAACTTGCGCGCTGCCTTGGCACCGACCTGTTCGGCGAGCCGCTTGTCGCTGTCCGAACCCGGATCATTCACGGTGGAATCTAGTGAAGCGGCCGACGAAGCCGCTTTCCAGCTTGCGCGTGGCAGTGCGAGCCCCCTGTTCCAGCGCATCGAGGGTCAGGTAGTCGCGCCGCACCGCGTCGCGCAGTTGCGCCAGGTCGCTGCCGCGCGAGGCGCGCCGCACAGCCACTTGCACGTGGTCGCCGATCTTCGTCAGCACGCCCTGGTCGACCGCGACGAAGACTTCGCCGTCGGCCTTGGTCTCGTAAGTCAGGATGCCCGGCACCAGGGCGGCGATGCAGTCGCGCCGGCGCGGCAGGATCCCGAACGATCCGTCGTGGGTTTCGGCGACGATGCGCGACACCTCGGCCGCGTCGGCGAAGACCCGAAACGGCAGCAACAGCTCAAGACGCATGAGCCGCCTGGGGCTGCAGCGTCGGAGCCGGCTGGGCCGGCGTTTGGGCTTCGGCCTTGGGTCGTTCGTCCTTGGTTCCGACGCTGGCATCGGCGCTGGCATCGGCTTCGGTGTCGGCTTCGGTGTCGGCTTTGGTTTCGGCGCTGGCGTCGGCCCTGGCATCGGCCTTCACCTCCGAGATTGCGCCGATCATGTACAGCGCACCCTCGGGCCGGTCCTTGAATTCGTCGCGCAGGATGCGCTCGCAGCCGTCCAGCGAATCGGCCAGGCTCACCAGCTTGCCCCGCAGGCCGGTGAACTGCTCGGTGGTGAAGAACGGCTGCGTTAGAAATCGTTCGAGCCGGCGCGCCCGCGCCACGACCGCGCGGTCGGTCGGCGACAACTGTTCCAGGCCGAGCATCGCGATGATGTCCTTCAGCTCGGCGTACTGCGCCAGCGTGCGGCGGACCTCTTGCGCCAGTGCGTAGTGGCGCTCGCCGACGATGCCCGGCGTGGCCATCTTGGAGTTGGACTGCAGCGGATCGATGGCCGGAAACAAGCCTTCGCCGGCGCGCTTGCGCGACAGCACGATCGACGCCGACAGGTGCGAGAAGGTGTGCACCGCCGCCGGGTCGGTGAAGTCGTCGGCCGGCACGTAGACCGCCTGAATCGATGTGATCGCGCCGCTGTCGGTGTTGGCAATGCGCTCCTCCAGCGCAGACAGTTCGGTGCCCATT
>JBDSMV010000070.1:0-11296 GCA_039915715.1 Rubrivivax sp.
ACAGCGCCGACGCCACGGTTGCACTGGTCAGCGCGCTGATGAAGAAGGACGACGCTGCAGCCGCCCTGAAGGTGATCGACGGGTTGGCGCTCCAGAACCCCAAGTCGGCACTGCCAGACCTGCTCAGAGGGCGGGTGGCCGAGGCTCGCAACGACCCGGTCGCTGCGCGCGAGTCCTACGAGGCCGCCTTGGCGAAAGAGGCCGAATTCGAACCCGCCTTGGGCAGGCTGGCGCAACTGGACCTGATCGAGCAGAAGAGCGCAGCGGCAAAGGCGCGCTACACCGTCTTCCTCAAGCGCAAGCCGGAATCGGTGCCGGCCCTGCTGGCAATGGCCGAAATCACACGCCTGCAAGGCGGCAGCCGCACCGACATCCGGCAGTGGCTCGACAAGGCGGTGGCGGTGCGCCCGACGGATCCAGCTCCCTGGCTGACAGCCATCGAGCTCGAGGAAAGACTGGGGGAAGCAACCGGTGCACTCGCTCGGGCGCAGCGGGCCAGCACCGCGCTGCCCGACAACGCGGAATTGCTCGCGCGCCTGGGGCAGGCGCTGCTCGAGGTGGGCAACACCAACCAGGCACAGGCAGCGCTGCAGCGGGCGATCGTCATCGAGCCGCGGTCGTTTCTTGCACGGCTGCGTCTGGCCGAGGCACACCTTGCGGCGGGCAATCCGGGCGGGGCCAGGACGCAGGTGGATCGGGCGATGGAACTGGCGCCCGACACCTTCGCCGCCAACCGCGCCAACATCGCCCTGCTCTCCAGGGAAGGTAAAGGCGAGGCCGCGGTGGCGGGCGCGAAACGCCTGCGGGCGCGCCTGCCGGGGGACCTCGGCGCGATGTTGCTGGAGGCCGATGTGCAGGCAGCCGGCGGGCAATGGGCTGCCGCGGCGGCCGTGCTGCGCGATGCCTTGGCGGCGGGCAGCACGACCGACATTGCCAAGCGGCTGAGCCATGCCCTTCGACGCGCCGGCGCCAAGGCCGGCGCAGAGTCCTTCGAGCAGGCCTGGCTGCAGCAGCATTCCGACGATGCCGAATTCCTTGCCTTCCTGGCCCAGGAGGCGGCAGTGCGCGGCGACGAACAGGTCGCCGAAGCACGCTACCGACAGGCCATCGAACTGCGACCCGATGGGACGCTGGCGATCAACAACCTGGCTTCGCTGCTGTTGGGCAAGAAACCGGCAGAAGCACTCACTCTGGCCCAGCGTGCCGTCAGCCTCGCTCCCGTCTCGGCACCGATGCTCGACACGCTGGCTGCGGCGCAAGCGCGCAACGGTCAGGCCCAAGAAGCGGTGAAGACCCAGACCAAGGCTGTCGACCTGGCCCCTGGCGTCGACAGTCTCAGGCTTCAGCTTGCGCGGTTGCACCTGCAATCCGGCGACAAGGACAAAGCCCGCGAAGAACTCACGCGCTTGGTGGCGCGGGGCGCCGACTCACCTCAAAAACCCGAAGCCGAGCGCTTGCTGAAGCAACTGGGAAGTTGATCCGGCGCCGTTCGCGCCGCAGCGCTGCGCTGGTCCCGGGCCACCGCCAGCCCGCAGCCCGTCAGCCCCCGTAGCGCGCCAACGACAAACCGCTCACGTCGATTTCCGGCCGCTTGCCCGACACCAGGTCGGCCACCACGCGCCCCGTTCCGGCGGCCATCGTCCAGCCCAGCGTGCCATGGCCTGTGGCCAACATCAGGTTCGGCACCGGCGTCGGGCCGATGATCGGCGTGCCGTCGGGGGTCATCGGCCGCAAGCCGCACCAGAAGGTGGCCTTGCTCACATCGCCCCCGGTCGGGAACAGGTCGCTGACCACGTGGGTCAGCGTCGAGCGCCTCGCCTCGCGCAGCTTGTTGCTGTAGCCAGACAGCTCGGCAGTGCCGCCGACGCGGATGCGGTCACCCAGCCGCGTCACCGCCACCTTGTGGGTCTCGTCCATCACGGTCGACTCGGGCGCACCGGCGGCGTCGGTGATCGGCACCGTGATCGAGTAGCCCTTGACCGGGTACACGGGAATGCGCACCCCCAGCGGCTGCAGCCAGATCGGCGAATGGCTGCCCAGTGCCACCACATAACGATCGGCCGTCAGCCGCCCGGCCGAAGTGTGCACCCCGTCGATTTGTCCGCCCACCTTGTCGATGCCTTCGATGGTGGTGTCGAAGCGGAAGGTGACGCCGAGTGCACGCGCCATGTCGGCCAGGCGATTCGTGAACAGGAAGCAGTCGCCGGTCTCATCGCCCGGCAGGCGCAGCGCGCCGACGAACTTCTCACGCGTCAGCCGCAGTGCCGGTTCTATGCGGCAGAACCCATCGGGGTCCAGCACCTCGAACGGCACCCCATACTGCTTCAGCACCGCGACATCGCCGCCGATCCCGTCCAGCTGCTTCTGGGTGCGAAACAACTGCAGCGTGCCCTGCGTGCGTTCGTCGTAGGCGATGCCGGTTTCGGCTCGGAGTGCCTTCAGGCAATCTCGGCTGTATTCCGCGATCGGCACCATGCGGCTCTTGTTGAGCGCATAGGCCTTGGCGGTGCAATTGGCCAGCATCGACAGGCCCCAGCGCCACATGCGCGGGTCCAGCAACGGCCACACCACCAGCGGGCTGTGGAGCATCAGCATCCACTGAATCGCCTTGAACGGCACGCCGGGGCCGGCCCAGGGAGCGCTGTAGCCGGGCGAGACTTCGCCCGCGTTGGCGAAGCTGGTTTCCATCGCGGGCCCGGACCGGCGTTCGACGACTTCGACCTCGTGCCCGGCGCGTGCCAGGTAGTAGGCGCACGAGACCCCGATCACCCCACCACCCAGGACCAATACCTTCATGTCGACGTGCCCGAAACGAAAGCAGGACTGTAGCCAGTGCCCCGGTCACAACGCGGTTTCCAGGACAATCGCCGCATGCAAGCCGCCCCCGCTGCCACCGCGATCAGCAAACCGCTGACGCTGTCGCTGACCCAGGTGCTGCTGTGCGGTGCCGCGATCGTCACGCTCAGCATGGGCATCCGCCACGGCTTCGGCTTGTGGCTCCAACCGGTGACGATGGACCGCGGCTGGTCGCGCGAGACCTTCGCCTTCGCGCTGGCGATTCAGAACCTGTCGTGGGGGCTGATGGGTCCGTTCGCGGGCATGGTGGCGGACCGCTACGGCGCCTTCCGCGTGCTGATCGTCGGCGCGGTGCTGTATGCCGGCGGTCTGATCCTGATGGGGCTCGCGACCTCGGGGCTGGCTTTCACCGGCAGCGCCGGCATCTTGCTGGGCATGGCGCAGTCGGGCACCACCTATGCGGTGGTCTACGGCGTCATCGCCCGCAACGTCGACCCGTCCAAGCGGTCGTGGGCGATGGGCATCACCGCGGCCGCCGGTTCGTTCGGCCAGTTCCTGATGGTGCCGGTGGAGGCCTGGCTGATTGACGGCTTCGGCTGGCAGAGCGCGCTGTTCGTGTTGGGCATCGGATCGCTAGCGATCATTCCGCTGGCGATCGGCCTCAAAGAGCCACGGCGCGCGGCGCCGTTGTCGTCCGACCAGAGCATCGGGGCCGCGCTGCGCGAAGCCTTCGCCTACAAAAGCTTCAGGCTTCTGATGGCGGGCTACTTCGTCTGCGGTTTTCAGGTCGTGTTCATCGGCGTGCACATGCCCAGCTATCTGAAGGACAACGGGCTCGGCCCGACGGTGGCCACCACCGCGCTGGCGTTGATCGGGCTTTTCAATGTGTTCGGCACCTACACCGCCGGCTCGCTGGGGCAGCGCATGCCCAAGCGCTACATCCTGGCGGGCATCTATGCGCTGCGGGCGGTTGTCATCACGACCTTTCTGCTGGCGCCGCTGACCCCGATGAGCGTCTACATCTTCGCGGCCGTGATGGGTTTCCTGTGGCTGTCGACCGTGCCGCCGACCAACGCGCTGGTGGCACAGATCTTCGGCGTGCAATACATGTCGATGCTGGGCGGCTTCGTGTTCCTTTCGCACCAGCTCGGCTCGTTCATGGGCGCGTGGCTGGGCGGCAAGCTCTATGGCCTGACCGGCAACTACAACGTGGTCTGGTGGATCGCGGTCGGTCTGGGCGTGGCGGCGGCGCTGATCAACCTGCCGGTGCGGGAAAACGCAATTGCGCGGGTGCGCAGCGTGGCGGTGGCCACGTGACGAAGCGCACAGTCCTGATCTGGGCGCTGGCCGCCGCAGCGCTGGCGGCGGTATTCGCGGCCTACCTGAACCCGCATCTGGCGGTGGACCTGGCCAACCGGGTCTGGGCCTGCTTCGGATGACTTCGGCTTCGGCTTGGCTGCTGCGTTTCGCTCACTTGCTGAAGCCAGGCGCCAGCGTGCTGGATGTGGCGTGTGGCAGCGGCCGCAACCTGCGCTGGCTGGTCGAACGCGGCCATGCCGTCACCGGCATCGACCGCGACGCGGCGGCCGTGGAGCCGCTGCGCACGCTGGCCGAGATCGTGGTGGCCGACATCGAAGCCGACCCGTGGCCGCTGAGGGGGCGCCGTTTCGACGCGGTCCTGGTCGCCAATTACCTCTGGCGCCCGCTGTGGCCGACCCTGCTCGAAGCGGTCGCCGATGGCGGCTTGTATCTGCACGAGACCTTCGCCCACGGCCAGCAGTTCATCGGCAAGCCGTCCAGACCCGACTTCCTGCTGCAACCCGGGGAACTGTTGCAGGCTTGCGCGGGTCTGCAGACGGTGGCCTACGAAAACGGGTTCGAGAGCGGGTTGGAAACCGCATCTGACAGCACCTTCGATCCGGGTGGCGCTGGCCGCCATGTGCAGCGCATCGTCTCCATCAAGGCGCTTGGACCCGGCGGCGAGCCGCGGCGGCTGATGCTCAAATCTGCCCAGCTAAACTTCGGGAATTAACCTTTGCACCGCTCCCAGCCAGGCACATCGTCATGAAACCGATCATCGGCAGCATCGTCGCCCTCGTCACCCCGATGACCGACGACGGGCGCATCGACCATGACACGCTCAGGAGCCTGATCGACTGGCACATCGCCGAAGGCACCGATTGCATCGGCGTGGTCGGCACCACGGGCGAGTCGCCCACGGTGACGGTTGAAGAGCACTGCGAAATCGTTCGTGTGGCGGTCGAACATGCCGCTGGCCGCGTGCCCATCATGGCCGGCACCGGTGGCAATGCCACGGCCGAGGCGATCGAGCTCACGCGGTATGCCCAACAGGTCGGGGCCGCTTGCAGCCTGCAGGTGGTGCCCTACTACAACCGGCCGTCTCAGGAAGGTATCTACCAGCACTTCAAGGCCGTCGCCGAAGCCGTCGACCTGCCGGTGGTGCTCTACAACGTGCCCAGCCGCACGGTGGCCGATCTGTTGCCCGAAACTGCCTTGCGTCTGGCCGAAGTGCCGGGCGTGGTCGGCATCAAGGAAGCCAGCGGCAACATCGAGCGCGCAAGCTGGCTCATCAAGCAGGCTCCCAGGGGCTTCGCCGTCTACTCCGGCGATGACGGCAGCGCAGTGGCGTTGATGCTGCTGGGCGGCCAGGGCAATGTCAGCGTGACCGCCAACATCGCACCACGGCTGATGCATGAGTTGTGCATGGCCGCCATCGAAGGTGACGCGCGCCGAGCGGCTGAGTTGCACCTGCGCCTGTTGCCTTTGCACCGGCAGCTGTTCTGCGAACCCAGTCCGGCACCGACCAAGTGGGCGCTGGCCAGGTTGCAGCGCTGCGGCGCCCATGTGCGGCTGCCGATCGTGCCGCTGACCGATGCCGGGCAGGCGGCCGTGGAGCGTGCTTTGCAGGATGCCGGCTTGCTCGCCAGTCCTGCCGATGCACCAGTCTGCGGCGCGAGGTTCGGCAGCTGACCTCGACCCGATCCCCGCGGCGCCACCCGGCGCCCGGCAACCACAGCGGACCGCCACCCGGCCGCGACGGAGTCCCGACCCAAGTGAACGCCATCCCCCGCTCTTTCCATCTCCGCAGCCCCGTCGTCACGATTGCGGTGCTGGTGTCTCTGGCCGCGCTGGCTGGGTGTTCGTCGATCGGCGGCCTCTTCGATGGCGGCAAGGCCGAATACCGCACAGGGGGCACCACCCGGTCGGCCGGGCTCGAGGTGCCGCCCGACCTGACGCAGCTGGCCGGCGAGTCGCGCTACGCGCCACAACGGGGCGTCATCAGCGCGTCGGCGACCAATGCCGCCCCGCGCGCTGCGGCTGAAGGCAACCCCGCCGCCGGCGCGTCAGCGGTGCCGACCGTCGCGCCGATCGCGGATGGCGCCATCCGCGTGCAACGCGATGGTCAGGAGCGCTGGCTGGTGGTGCCTCAGGCCCCCGAGCAACTGTGGCCCCGGCTGCAGAGTTTCTGGGAGCAACGCGGTTTCATCCTGGTCGAGAACAACCCGCAGGTCGGCGTGATGCAAACCGAATGGGCTGAGAACCGCACCAAGCTGCCCGACGACATCATCCGCAATTCGATCGGGCGTGTGCTGGGTGGCCTCTACGACACCGGCGAGCGCGACCGCTTCCGCACCCGCATCGAACGCACCCCCACCGGCAGCGAGATCTACATTGCCCACCGCGGGCTGCAGGAGATCTACACCAACGTCCAGAAAGAGAACACCACCTGGGTGGGGCGGCCCAGCGACCCGCAACTGGAAGCCGAGATGCTGTCGCGGCTGATGATTGCGCTGGGCACTGACGAAGCCAAGGCGCGTACAGCGGTGGCTGCCGCAGCCCCCGCCAAAGATGCCCAGGCGCGCGCGATTCCGTCGTCCAGCTCGGGCAGCGCGGTTGGCGTTGCAGCCAGCGCCACGTCGCTGGTGGTGGAGGAGCCCTTTGAGCGCGCCTGGCGCCGTGTGGGCCTGGCACTGGACCGCAGCGGCTTCACCGTCGAAGACCGCGACCGTGCCGGTGGCCTCTACTACGTGCGTTATGTCGACCCGAAGAGCGTGGGCCAGGAAGGTCCGAGCTGGTGGTCCAAGTTGTGGGGCGGTGGCAAGGACCCGCAAGCAGCCGTGCGTTACCGCGTGGCATTGAAAGGTGACGGCGCCAAGACCACCGTTACCGTTCAGGATTCGGCCGGATCGCCTGAAACCGGTGACAACGCCAAGCGCATCGTGGCATTGCTCGTCGACGAGCTGAGATAGACACAACCAACCTGGTGGCGCGCAGATCAGGCCCAGGTGCAATGCTCCCCAACTGCTTTCTCGATCAAGAAAAGCCGTGGAACCGGCTTCGCCGGGCCACAGGAGAACACCCCCCCGGGGGGCAGCGACCGTGAGAGAGCGTGGGGGCCCAGCGTTCTAGCGGTCCGCGATGCCTTTGACGTCGCGGCGCACCGAGCCTGTGTAGAGCTGGCGCGGGCGGCCGATCTTGTATTCGGGGTCGCCGATCATCTCGTTGAGCTGCGCGATCCAGCCCACCGTGCGGGCCAGCGCGAACACCGCCGTGAACAAGCCCACCGGGATGCCGATGGCGCGCTGCACGATGCCCGAGTAGAAGTCGACGTTCGGGTAGAGCTTGCGGCTGACGAAGTAGTCGTCTTCGAGCGCGATCTTCTCGAGCGCCATCGCCAGCTTGAACAGCGGGTCGTCGTGCAGGCCCAGCGCGGTCAACACTTCGTGGCAGGTTTCGCGCATCAGCTTGGCGCGCGGGTCGTAGTTCTTGTAGACGCGGTGGCCGAAGCCCATCAGCTTGACGCCGCTGTTCTTGTCCTTGACCTGCTTGATGAACTCGCCGATCTTCTCGACCCCGCCGGTCTTCTGGATCTCGCCCAGCATGTTCAGCGCGGCTTCGTTCGCACCGCCATGCGCCGGGCCCCACAGGCAGGCCACGCCCGCCGCGATGGCAGCAAACGGGTTGGTGCCCGACGACCCGCACAGGCGCACCGTGGAAGTCGACGCATTCTGCTCATGGTCGGCATGCAGGATGAAGATGCGGTCCATGGCGCGCACCAACACGTCGTTGGGCTCGTATTCTTCGCACGGATTGCCGAACATCATGCGCATGAAGTTGGCGCTGTAGCTGAGCGAGTTCTTCGGGTAGATGTAGGGCTGGCCGACGCCGTACTTGTAGGCCATCGCCACCAGCGTCGGCATCTTCGCGATCAGCCGGATGGCGCTGATCTCGCGGTGCACCGGGTTCGTGATGTCGGTGCTGTCGTGATAGAAGGCCGACATTCCGCCCACCAGGCCCGTCATCACTGCCATCGGGTGGGCGTCGCGCCTGAAGCCGCGCAGAAAGAACTGCATCTGCTCGTTGACCATCGTGTGGCTGGTCACCAGCTTGTCGAAGGCGACCTTCTCGGTTTGCCCGGGCAGCTCGCCGTAGAGCAGCAAGTGGCAGGTGTCGAGGAAGTCGCACTGCTCGGCCAACTGCTCGATCGGGTAGCCGCGGTAGAGCAATTCGCCCTTGTCGCCGTCGATGTAGGTGATGGCGGACTGGCAAGCTGCGGTCGACAGGAAGCCGGGGTCGTAGGTGAACTTGCCGGTCTGTGCATAGAGCTTGCGAATGTCGATCACATCGGGGCCGATCGAGCCCTTGTAGATCGGCAAGTCCATGCTGGGGCTGCCGTCCGAGAACGACAACGTGGCCTTGACTTCGGAAGGATTCATCGGGCGGTCCCTTTCTGCAACGGGTTTCAGGTAACTGGATTCGAGAGAGGCGGGGCACTGCTGCGGGTGCTTCGCATCGAGGCGAGCAACTGTTGCACGTCTGTCCGGTCCAGCTCGCCCTCCAGTTCGGTGCGCGACAGCAGCAGGTCGAGCAAGTCGTTGTCAGGCAGGTCCATCAGCGACATCAGGGCGTCGGCCTGCGGGGCAGTGAGGGTAGCGCCGTGGCGGTCAAAGAAACGCTCGATCAGCAAGTCGTTTTCCAGCATGCCGCGACGGCAACGCCATCGCAGCTTGTTGAGTTGGACTCCCTCGGTGCCGGGGTCGACCGTCATACCGTGCGGCGCACCATCAATTCCTTGATCTTGCCGATCGCCTTTGTGGGGTTCAGGTTCTTGGGGCACACATCGACGCAATTCATGATCGTGTGGCAGCGGAACAGTCGGTACGGGTCTTCGAGGTTGTCGAGCCGCCCGTTGGTGTCCTGATCGCGGCTGTCGGCGATGAAGCGGTAAGCCTGCAGAAGACCGGCAGGGCCGACGAACTTGTCGGGATTCCACCAAAAGCTTGGGCACGCGGTGCTGCAGCTGGCGCACAGGATGCACTCGTACAGGCCATTGAGTTCGTCGCGCTCTTCCGGGCTCTGCAGGCGTTCTTTCTCGGGCGGCTGCGTGTCGTTGACCAGGTAGGGCTTGATGCTGTGGTACTGCTTGAAGAACAGCGTCATGTCGACGATCAGGTCGCGCACCACCGGCAGCCCCGGGAGTGGTTTCAACACAATGGTGCCCGGCAGCGTGCGCATGTTGGTCAGGCACGCCAGGCCGTTCTTGCCGTTGATGTTCATCGCGTCCGAGCCGCAGACGCCTTCACGGCAGCTGCGCCGAAAGCTCA
The DNA here is from genome assembly GCA_039915715.1 of Rubrivivax sp. GTDB lineage: Bacteria > Pseudomonadota > Gammaproteobacteria > Burkholderiales > Burkholderiaceae_C > Rubrivivax. Next base: position 9,423 of record JBDSMV010000070.1, read on the forward strand.
AAGACGGGTCGACTGCCTTCAGCTTGTTGAGCGCGTCGAGCAGCATGCGTTCGTTGCCATCGAGTTCCACCTGCAACGTCTGCATGCGCGGCTTGGCATCACTGTCGGGGTCGTAGCGGTAGATCTGGAAGGTGCGCAATGTCATGCGAAAGACCTCGGGAAACTGCTTGATGGATACGAAGGACAGGGTCGAAAACGCTAAAAGGTGCGAACCTTGGGTGGCACCGATTCGACCGACAGCGGCTTCAGTTGCACCGGCTTGTAGTCGAGCCGGTTGCCGTCGGAGTACCACAGCGTGTGACGCATCCATTCGGCGTCGTTGCGGCCGTTGGGATGCTCGGGGCTGTCGGCGTAGTCGTTGACCGTGTGGGCGCCGCGGCTGTCGGTGCGGGCCGCTGCCGAGACACTGGTGGCCATCGCGCATTCGATCAGGTTGTCGACTTCCAGCGCTTCGATGCGGGCAGTGTTGAATACCTTGCTCTGGTCTTTCAAGCCGATTTTCTTGACACGTTCGGCGATCGCCTTCACAGCGCTCACGCCTTCGTCGAGCGAGGCTTGCGTGCGAAACACGCCGGCATGCTTCTGCATCGTGCTGCGCAGGTCGTTGGCCACATCCTGCGCGTACTCACCGTCAGTGGCGGCATCGAGCCGCTTCAGCCTTGCCAATGAAAAGTCGGGTGCATCTGCAGGCAACGCTTTGTGCGCCTGCGCTTTCAGCCCCGCATCGACGATGTGGTTGCCAGCCGCTCGGCCGAACACCAGCAGGTCGAGCAACGAGTTGGTGCCGAGCCGGTTGGCGCCGTGCACGCTGACGCACGAGCATTCGCCGACCGCATACAAGCCGTTCACGACTGCATTCGGGTTGCCGTCCTTCGGCGCCACCACCTGGCCGTGGATGTTGGTGGGGATGCCACCCATCTGGTAGTGGATCGTGGGCACCACCGGAATCGGCTCCTTGGTGATGTCGACGTTGGCGAAGTTGTGGCCGATCTCGAACACGCTGGGCAGGCGCTTCATGATGGTGTCGGCCCCCAGGTGGGTCATGTCGAGCTCGATGTGGTCCTTGTTCGGCCCGCAACCGCGCCCCTCCTTGATCTCCTGGTCCATGCAACGGCTGACGAAGTCGCGCGGTGCCAGGTCTTTCAAGGTCGGCGCATAGCGCTCCATGAAGCGCTCGCCTTCGCTGTTGCGCAGGATCGCGCCTTCGCCGCGGCAGCCTTCGGTCAGCAGCACCCCGGCACCGGCCACGCCCGTTGGGTGAAATTGCCAAAATTCCATGTCTTCGAGTGGCACTCCGGCGCGCGCCGCCATACCCATGCCATCGCCCGTGTTGATGTAGGCATTGGTGCTGGCCGCAAAGATGCGACCGGCGCCGCCGGTCGCCAGCAACACCACCTTGGCTTGCAGGATGTGGACATCGCCGGTTTCCATCTCCAGCGCGACCACGCCCACCACATCGCCATCGGCATCGCGGATCAGGTCCAGCGCCATCCACTCGACGAAGAAGTTGGTGCGCGCCTTGACGTTCTGCTGATACAGCGTGTGCAGCATCGCGTGTCCCGTGCGGTCAGCAGCGGCGCAGGCGCGCTGCACGGGCTTCTCACCGTAATTGGCGGTGTGGCCGCCGAACGGGCGCTGGTAGATGGTGCCGTCGGGGTTGCGGTCGAACGGCATGCCCATGTGTTCGAGCTCGTACACCACCTTGGGTGCTTCGCGGCACATGAACTCGATCGCGTCTTGGTCGCCGAGCCAGTCGGAGCCCTTGACGGTGTCGTAGAAGTGGTAGTGCCAGTTGTCCTCGGCCATGTTGCCGAGGCTGGCGCCGATGCCGCCCTGCGCCGCGACGGTGTGCGAGCGGGTCGGAAACACCTTCG
>JBDSMV010000115.1:0-25068 GCA_039915715.1 Rubrivivax sp.
GTACCACCGCCGCCGGCCCCGCCGGTGTTCATCGCACCGCCGCCGGCACCGGCAGCGCCCCCGGCACCGCCAGCGCCCCCGGCACCGAAGCGTGCGGCCGTGGTGCCGGCCATCGGCAACGTCGCATCCTGCGCTCCGGGCCCCGACGACTACCCCACTGCCGCACGCCGATCCGAAGCCACCGGAACCACCAAGATCAAGTTCAACGTCGGACCCGACGGCAAGTTGCTCAACTCCGAGATCGTCCGGTCTGCTGGATCGACCCGCGAACACAAGATGCTCGACCGACTGGCTCAGACCAAGCTCAATGACTGCACGTTCAAGCCCGGCACCGACGAGAACGGGCGCGCGGTTGGCGGCTCGTTCGAAGTCGAGTACGTCTGGCGTCTGAACTAGTCCCTTCGCCGCCCACGCTCACCGCCTTCTGTCGTTTCCCTGGTTCTCCCTTTTAGATCCCCCACTGACGCAGCCCATGTAGCTGTGCAAGTCCGTTCCTCTGGAGTCAACATGTCACTGCACCAATCCCCGTCTGAGCGTTCCTGGGTCGTCAGGTCTACTGCCGGGCTGCTGGCCAGCCTGGTTCTGGCGTTCAGCATGCCCGCCGTGGCGCTGGCGCAGGCTGCATCCGAGCCGGCCGCCGCTTCGGCGCCGGTCGACACCTCGGCGCCAGTGATGGCTCCGGCCGCTGCACCTGGCTTTAACGCCGGCCCGGCGGTGAGCGAAGAAGCCGTTGAAAACCCCTATGGCCTGAAAGCGCTGTGGGGCCAGGGTGACTACGTGGCCAAGACCACGCTCGTGATCCTGCTGCTGATGTCGATGAGCAGCTGGTATGTCATCTTCACCAAGCTGTTCGAGCAGAGTGTGATGGCGCGCAGCGCCAAGAACTCGGCCGACACCTTCTGGAAGGCGAGTTCGGTCAACACCGGTGTCAGCGAACTGAAAGAAGGCTCTGCCTTCCGCTTCATCGCCGAGCAGAGCATCAAGGCTGCCGACCACCACGAAGGCACGATGGTCGAGACGATCGACAAGCACACCTGGATCACGATGTCGGTCGACCGCTCGGTCAGCAACATCCAGGGCCGGTTGCAGGACGGTCTGGCGCTGCTGGCCACGGTCGGCTCCACGGCCCCGTTCGTTGGCCTGTTCGGCACCGTCTGGGGCATCTACAACGCGCTTGTGAAGATCGGCATCAGCGGGCAGGCATCGATCGACAAGGTGGCCGGCCCGGTGGGCGAGTCGCTGATCATGACCGCCATCGGTCTGGCGGTGGCCGTGCCTGCGGTGATGGGCTACAACTGGCTGATCCGCCGCAACAAGGGCATCATGGACCAGACCCGGGCCTTTGCTGGTGACCTGCACAACGTGCTGCTCGCAGGCCGCAGGTGAATGCTGGCCCCAAGACGCCTGCGACGTCGTCCCCCGAGGGGAGCAATCCGCTTGGGGCGGCCCGGCGCGGATGACCGGCCCCAAGACGCCTGCGGCGTCGCCCCCTGAGGGAAACCAAATCCGCTTGGGGCGGCCCGGCGCCGGTTTGGATCGATAGAAATTTGGAGCCTGACTCATGGCAATGAATGTGGCGGTCGGCGGCGACGACGACGGCGAAGACCAACTCAACAACACCATCAACACCACGCCTTTGGTGGACGTGATGCTGGTGCTGCTGATCATTTTCCTGATCACGATTCCGGTGGTCACGGAGACTGTCAAGCTCGACCTGCCCAAGGAACGCAACGTTCCCACGCAGACCAAGCCAGAGAACATCGTGATCGCTGTCAACCAGGACGGTGAGGTCTTTTGGGGCCGTGAACGCATGCGCGACACCGAGGCACTGGTCGCACGCCTGAAGCTCGAATCCGTCAAGGAACCGCAGCCCGAGGTGCACATCCGCGGTGATTCCGAGGTGCGTTACGAAGCGGTGGGCCGCGTGGTGGTGGCCTGCCAGCGTGCCGGCATCTTCAAGGTCGGGTTCATCACCGAGCCGCCGGCTGGCGCCGCGGCACGGCAGTAGGAGTCAATCGAATGTCCATGAATGTCGGATCTGCCAGCGAAGACGAAGACGGCGGGGTGATGGTCGACATCAACACCACGCCGTTGATCGATGTGATGTTGGTGTTGCTGATCATGTTCATCATTACGATCCCGATCCAGACGCACGCGGTCAAGATGAACATGCCGGTGCCCAGCAAGAACGCCCCACCGCCGGTTCCACCCGAGATCGTGCGCATCGATGTCGACTTCGACGGCACCGTTGGCTGGAACGGCGAAATCATCGCGGCCGGCGACCGCGCCGCGATCGAGCAGCGGCTGGCGGCGGTGGCTGCCCAACCGACGCAACCCGAGGTGCATCTGCGCCCCAACAAGCTCGTGACGTACAAATATGTGGCGATGATCATGGCCACGGCCCAGCGACTCGGCGTGACCAAGATTGGCATCGTCGGCAACGAACAATTCCTGTGATGAGTGACGTCCGCAGCGCCTGCACTTCCACCCGCCCTGTATGCCGGTCGACCTCGCTGCGCGCCCTGGTGGCTGCGATCGTCGCAGTCGGTTTCCTTGGCGCGGCATCGGCCCAGGGCCTGCGTCCCGAAATCGGCAAGCCGTTGCAGCAGGCCAGCGATCTGCTCAAGAGTGGCAATTCGCGCGACGCACTGGCCAAGGTTCGTGAGGCCGAACGGGTGCCCGGCAGGAACGCCAACGAGCAGCTGACCATCGACCGCATGAAGGCCGCTGCCGCGCAGCGCGCGGGTGACTTCAACACCGCCGTTGAAGCGCTCGAGTCGATCCACGGCAAGGTCAGCGCCCGCGAAGCCGGGCAAGTCGCAGAGCAGATCGCCTCGGCCTATGCCCAGCAGCGCAACACGGCCAAGGCCACGCTGTGGCTGAACCGCGCCATCCAGGCTGGCAACAACAGCGCCTCCATCCAGCAACTGCAGAGCTATCTGCAGGCTGCCGGCGGTGACTACAAGGCGATCGCTGCCGACTCGGCTGCTGCGGTTTCAGCGGCCGAGAAAGCCGGCCGCCGCCCGGACGAAGGCGAACTGCTGCGCCTCGCCGATGCCCAGCAGCGCATGAACCAGGCGAATGCCTATGTGCAGACGCTCGAGAAGCTGCTGCTGAACTATCCGAAGAAGGACTACTGGAATGCCTACCTTGGGCGGCTGACGCGGAAGCCCGGTTTTGCCGACCGCTACTCGCTCGACGTGTTGCGCCTGAGGCTCGCCAGCGGCACGTTGACGGACGCATCGGACTACATGGAAATGGCCCAGCTGGCGCTGCAGCAAAGACTGCCGGCCGAAGCGCTGCGCATCGTCGAGCAAGGCTACAAGGCCGGGGTGCTCGGCACCGGGGCCGAGGCCGCGCGCCAGCAGCGTCTGCGCGACCTGGCCGTCAAGCGCGGAACCGAAGCCGGGGCAGCCATCGCGGGCCGCGCTTCTGAAGCCGCCACTTCCAAGACTGGCGACGACCTCGTCGAGGTCGGCCAGATCTATGTGTCGATGGGCCAGGCCGACACCGGCATCAAGCTGATCCAGCAGGGCATCGAAAAGGGAGGCTTGAAGCGCCCCGAAGAAGCCAAGCTGCGGCTGGGGCAAGCGCAGCTGCAGTCGGCCAAAACCAAGAACGCCGGCCTGCAAACGCTGCGCAGCGTCAAGGGCAACGACGGGGTGGCCGACATCGCTCGGCTGTGGACGATCGTGGGCTGAAGCCCGCGCATCCTCGCCTGCCCCTCATCAAGCCGGCGTCTGCCGGCTTTTTTGTTTCTGGCCCGCCGCCGAAGCCGGGACTTCTAAACTGACAGCGCACGCAACCGACAGGAGCAGCGGATGACGACAAGACAAGGGGTTCACTTCGGGCTGGATGGCCGCGTGGTGGTGATCACGGGCGCGGCTCAGGGCATCGGTGAAGCCTGCGCGCGCCGGCTGGTCGGCGATGGTGCGGCCGTGGCACTGTGGGACGTGGCCGACGAGGCCGGGCGCGCACTGGCCGATGCCCTGGTCGCCAACGGCGCGAATGCGCTGTACCAGCGATGCGATGTCGCCAGCAAGACCGACGTGGACGCCGCGCTCGCTGCCACGCTGGCCCATTTCGGCCGTGTCGACGGGCTCGTCAACAACGCCGGCATCTTCAGGGCCGCGGAGTTCCTGGACATCACCGAAGCCAATTGGGACGCGGTGATCGCGGTCAACCTGAAAGGCGCTTTCCTGGTGGGCCAGGCAGTGGCGCGTGAGCTGGCGCGACAGAACAGCGGCGCCATCGTCAACATGAGCTCGGTCAACGGCACGCTGGCGATCCCCAGCATCGCCAGCTACAACGCCAGCAAGGGCGCCATCAACCAGTTGACGCGCGTGATGGCGCTGTCGCTGGCCGACCGCGGCATTCGGGTGAACGCAGTCGCTCCGGGCACCATCGCCACCGAGCTCGCAAAACGCGCGGTGCTGACCAGCGATGAAGCCAAGGCGCGCATCCTGAGTCGCACGCCGATGAAGCGGCTGGGCGAGCCGTCGGAGATTGCCGACGTGGTGGCTTACTTGCTCAGCGACGCCGCCAGCTACGTCACCGGCGAGATCGTGGTCGTCGATGGCGGCCGCATGACGCTGAACTACACGGTGGGGCCTTGAGCGGGTCGCAACCGACTCCTGCAGACGCACAGGCCACGCTGGCGGCCTGGATCGCCGAGCAGGCCGAGATCCGCAGCCGGCTGGACGCTGGGCCTGGCGCAGGGGTTGCAGACATCGAGCAGGTCGCATCGATGGATGGGCTGTCGATGATGCAGGCGATGCTGCGCGGCGAGGGTCGGGCACCGTCGATCGGGCGCACGATGGACTTTGGCCTGATCTCGGTCGAATATGGCCGCGCGGTCTTCCAGGGCACCCCCGGCCCCGCGCACCTGAACCCGATGGGGGGTGTGCATGGCGGCTGGTATGCAAGCGTGCTGGACTCAGCGCTTGGTTGCTCGGTGAACACCACACTGGCTGCCGGCCGTGGCTACACCACGCTGGAGTTGAAGCTCAACATGATCCGCGCGCTGAACCCGAACGGGCAACCGGTGCGCGCCATCGGCCAGACGATCCATGTCGGCATGCAAACCGCGACTGCCGAAGCCCGGCTGGTAGGGCACGACGGGCGGCTCTGCGCCCACGCCACCACCACTTGCCTGATCTTTGCGCTGCGCCGGTCCGACGCGGTGTCGGCGGCGCCTTCACACCCACCAACACCTTCACAATCGGCATCATGAAATACCTGCACACGATGGTCCGCGTGACCGACATCGAAGCCTCGCTGGCCTTCTACCGCGACGCGCTCGGGCTGGAATTGCTGTCGCGCCGCGACCATGACGCCGGTCAGTACACCCTGGTGTTTCTGGCGGCACCCGGCGACCGCGGCGCGCAGATCGAGCTGACCTACAACTGGCCCAAGGACGGCAAGTCCGAAGACCTGAGCGGCGGACGCAACTTCGGCCATCTGGCCTATGCGGTCGACGACATCTACGCCACTTGTCAGCAGCTGGTCGACCATGGCGTGCAGGTGCTGCGCCCGCCGCGCGACGGCCGCATGGCTTTCGTGCGGTCGCCCGACGGCATCTCGATCGAACTGCTGCAGGCCGGAGCAGCGCTGGCGCCTGCCGAACCCTGGCAGTCGATGCCCAACGTCGGCAGCTGGTAGGCGCGGCAGGGCGCACTCGAACCACTCCGCCTGCAGGCGATCGCCTTGTACCTTCCCAGCCATTTCCAGCAAAACGACCCCGCCGAACTGCAGGGCCTGATGCAGCGCTATCCGTTTGCCACGCTGGTGACGCTGCAGGACGGCCAGCCGAATGCCGACTCCGTGCCGATGATCTTCGACGCCGACACGCAGGTTCTGCGGGGCCATGTTGCGCGCGCCAACCCGCTGTGGCGCAAGGCTCGTGGCCAGCCTGTGTTGGCGCTGTTCCAGGGTCCGCAGGCCTATGTGTCGCCGTCGTGGTACGCCACCAAGGCGCTCACGCACAAGGTCGTGCCGACCTGGAACTACTGCGTCGTGCAGGCTCAAGGTGTGCTGCAGGTGGTCGACGATGGACCCTGGCTGCAGGCGTTGGTGACGGACCTGACGCTGCGCCACGAATCCGGTCGCCCCGCGCCTTGGGCCGTGGCCGACGCACCGGCCGACTATGTGCAGCAGATGCTGCGTGCGATCGTCGGCATCCGCATCGACGTGACGCAACTGCAGGGCAAGTGGAAGGTGAGCCAGAACCGCGACGCCGCCGACCGTGCCGGTGTCGTGTGCGGGCTGCGGGCCGATGCGGCACGGCGGCGCGCCGAAGCTGTGGCCAATGATCTGGCAGACAGTGCGGACGATCTCGCCGATCGGGTCGCCGCCACCGGCCACCCGCAGCCCCCATGACCTTGCACGAAGCGGTCGACCCGAACCTGATCGTGCGCGATCCGCAGGAGGCGCTGGCGGCGTTGCGCGAGCATTGGCCCGGCGACCGTGACTGCTGGGTATTCGGGTATGCGTCGTTGATCTGGCGTCCGGAGTTCGAGCCTGCCGAACGCCGCCCTGCACGGGTCCACGGCTGGCACCGTGCCTTGCGCATGCGCTCGCGCGTCAACCGCGGCAACGCCACAGAACCGGGCCTGGTGTTCGCGCTCCTGCCCGGCGGGGCCTGCCGCGGTGTGGTCTACCGCCTGCAGCCCGGCAATGCCGAAGCCGAGATCGAACGGCTCTGGGCTCGCGAGATGCCCACCGGTGTCTATGACGCCCGCGTGCTGACCTGCAGCACCAGCGCCGGGCCGGTGGCGGCCCTGGCCTTCACCCTGCCCCGCCGCAGTGACTCGTGCCTGGCGCCGCTGTCCGACGGCGAGATGCTGCATGTGCTGCGGCATGCCCGCGGCCGCTACGGCAGCACGTTGGATTATCTGGTGCAAACCGCCGACGCCCTGCGTGAACAGGGGGTACGCGACCGCGAGATCGAACGTCTGATGATCCTGGCGCGACGGCACGCGCTGGTCTAGCCTTCGAACGCAGAAAACCGCGAGCGAGCCTGCGCTCGCAACGTGTCCGGGGCTTCGGGTCTGGAGCTCTACGCCGGTCGCACCGGCTCCGCCTGCCCGATCTGCCGCAGCGTCTGCAGGTCCATCGCCGTGTCGACATCCAGCAGCACACCGGGGTCGTCGACCTCCTGGCCATGTGCCGGATAACGGGCCGACACGCGGCGCGCGCCATCGTCTCCGCGCAGCACGATCAACTCGGAATACAGCTCGGCCGCGAATGCCACCGGATGGCCGCGATGGCCGCGGTACTGTGCATAGACCACCGGGTGCTGCTCCAGCGCCGTGGCCACCGCCAGGATGCTGGACGGCCGCACCAACGGCATGTCGCCGGGCAGCACCAGCCAGCCGGGGGCACCGCTGCACTGGGCCACTCCGGCCGCGATCGATGCACCCATGCCCCGCGCGGCTTCCTCGGCACTCAGCACCACGATGTCCCTGACCGCCAGCCACTGGCCCACCTCTTGCGCAAGCATGGCCGTGGTCACCACCACCACCGGCAGTTGGGTCTGCACCGCGTGGCGCACGGTCAGCCCGAGCACGGTGCCGCCCTGGAAGGCCTGCTGCAGCTTGTGCACAGGCCCGCCGAAGCGGCTGCCGAAGCCGGCGGCAGGAATCACGATGGTGGGGCGAAAGCGCATGGGCAGAGAAGTGGCGCGGCGCAGCCGGGCTCCGCGAGCGGTAGGGGCAACAACAGCTGCGAGCCACAGTCCGGGCTCGCGCAAGCCCCAAGAATGGCGACCCGGGCCGCAAGCTTGAAGTGGGACGTTCACCTACGTCGTTCCCCGTAAGGGACGACCCGCGCGCCGCGCCCGGATCGAAGCTCAGGCCCAGGCTGACAGCAGCCGTCGGTGCGTTTCTATACTGCCGCCATGACCGAACGCACCCCCATCGCCGACCTTCGCAAAAGCTACGAGAGCGACGAGCTCGTCGAAGCGCAGGCCTCCTCAGACCCGCTGCGGCAGTTCCAGCGCTGGATGCAGCAGGCACTCGATGCCGAAGTGCCCGAGCCGAACGCAATGACGCTGGCGACCGTGGGTGCAAACGGCAGACCGTCGACCCGCATCGTGCTGATCAAGGGCATCGACGAGCGCGGGCTGGTCTTCTACACCAACTGCGACAGCCGCAAGGGGCTCGAACTGGCAGCCCACCCGCAGGCCGCGCTGCAGTTCCATTGGGTCGAGCTCGAACGCGTGGTGCGCATCGAAGGCACGGTCGGGCGCGTCGACGCGGCCGAATCCGACGCCTATTACGCAAGCCGCCCGCTGGGCTCCAGGCTGGGCGCTTGGGCGTCGCCGCAAAGCCAGGTGATCGAGTCGCGCACCGTGCTCGAAGCGGCGGCCGAGGCCGCAGCGGCCACCCATGGCGACGACCCCGCCCGCCCACCGAACTGGGGTGGCTATCGGCTCCGACCCGATCGATGGGAGTTCTGGCAGGGACGCAAGAATCGCCTGCACGACCGATTGCGTTATCGGCTGAACCAAAGTCCGAATACCGGGCCGGACCCCGCCGGTGACCGCTGGCTGCGCGAACGCCTCGCGCCCTGAATGACCATGCTGCCGCTGATCGCGGCGCTGCCCTGGCTCGGCGCTCTGCTGCTGGCCTGCCTGCCAGCCGACGCCCGGCGCACGTCGACCTGGCTGGCCGGTGCGGTGGCGCTGGCAGTGGCCGGGCTCAACTTCGCGCTGGTGCCGGCGGTGTTCGGCGGCGAGGTGCCGGTCTGGTCGGTGTCGTGGTTGCCGGTGCTGGGGCTCGATCTGGGCTTTCGCATGGACGGTCTGGCGTGGCTGTTCGTGATGCTGATCGGTTGCATCGGCGCGCTGGTGGTGCTGTATGCCGCCTGGTACCTGGATGCCGACGAGCCGGTGCGGCGCTTCTTCATCTACCTGTTGATGTTTATGGGCGCGATGCTGGGCATCGCGATGGCCGACAACCTGCTGCTGCTGGTGCTGTTCTGGGAACTGACGAGCCTGTCCTCGTACCTGCTGATCGGCTGGTGGCATGCCGACCCCACCGATGGCCGCGATGCGCGGCTCGGGGCCCGCATGGCGCTCACGATCACCGGCGCCGGTGGCCTGTGCCTGCTGGCCGGCGTGCTGCTGCTGGGCGAGATCGTCGGCAGCTTCCAGCTCAGCGCGGTGCTGGCCGCCGGCGACACGATCCGCGCCAGCCCGCTCTATGTCACCGCGCTGGTGCTGGTGCTGCTGGGTGCCTTCACGAAGAGCGCGCAGTTTCCATTTCACTTCTGGCTGCCGCATGCGATGGCGGCGCCGACCCCGGTCTCGGCCTATCTGCATTCGGCCACGATGGTCAAGGCCGGCGTGTTCCTGCTGGCGCGCTTCTACCCAGCGCTCGGCGGCACTGAAGAATGGTTCTGGATCGTCTCGCTCACCGGCATGGCGACGATGGTGTTCGGCGCTTACGCAGCGATCTTTCAGCACGACCTCAAGGGGCTGCTGGCCTACAGCACCATCAGCCACCTGGGCCTGATCACGCTGCTGTTCGGCATCAGCGAGCCGCTGGCGGTGGTGGCCGGGATGTTCCACATCATCAACCACGCCACCTTCAAAGCCGGGCTCTTCATGGCCGCCGGCATCATCGATCACGAATGCGGCACCCGCGACATGCGGCGCATCAACGGCATGTGGAAGGTGATGCCGCTGACAGCCACGCTCGGCATGATCGCTGCGGCTGCGATGGCGGGCGTGCCGCTGGCGAATGGCTTCCTGACCAAAGAGATGCTGTTCGCCGAATCGCTGGCCAAGCAAACCCACGGCGCGATGGAATGGCTGTTGCCGACCGGGGCGCTGCTGGCAGCGACTCTGGGCATCGCCTACAGCCTGCGCTTCGTGCATGACGTGTTCTTCAACGGCGACTCGGTCGATCTGCCGCGCCAACCCCACGAGCCGCCGTTCATGATGCTGGCGCCGGTGATGCTGCTGGCCGCGCTGTGCCTGGCGGTGGGCATCGTGCCTTCGCTGACCGCCGGGCCGGTGCTGGCGGTGGCGGCGCAGGCAGCGCTGTACGGCACGCCCGGCCCTGCGCTGCCCGCCTACAGCCTGGCGCTGTGGCATGGCTTCAATCTGCCTTTGTTGATGAGTGGGGTCGCAGTCGTGGCCGGCATAGGGCTGTATGTCGGCCTGCAGCGTTTCATCAACCTGCACCGTCTCGTGACCTTGCCGGGCTGGTTTGCAGCCGGCGGGCGCGAGCTGTTCCATGTCTTGCTGGGCGCTGGCGTGGCCGCCGCACGCGGGATCACCGGGCTGTTGCAGAACGGCAGCCTGCAGCGCTATCTGCTGCTGCTGGTGTTGATGGCGCTGGCGGCCGGCGCATGGCCGTTGTGGAGCGCACCGCTGGCCTGGCCGGCCCTGCATCTGCGCGACCTGAATGTGGCAGTGGCTTTGGTGGGCACTGTCGGTATCGTCGCCGCGTTGGCCACCACGGTGATGTACCGCAAGCGCCTGATCGCGGTGGTGATGATGGGTGCCACGGGTCTGGTGGTGTGCCTGACCTTCGCCTGGTTCTCGGCTCCGGATCTGGCGCTGACGCAACTGCTGGTCGAGGTGGTGATGACGGCGCTGATGATGCTGGCGCTGCGCTGGCTACCCGACGAAAGCGCACCCGAGCGCCATGTCAGTGCCACTGGACAGGGCTTGGCGCGGCTGCGCTGGATCGCTTGGCGCGACGGGGTCATCGCGCTGGCCTGCGGGCTCGGCATGGCCGCGTTGACCTGGCAACTGCTGAACCGACCGGCAAGCTCGATCTCGGACTACTTTCTACAGACCGCGCGCTCGTTGGGCGGTGGCAGCAACGTCGTCAATGTGATCCTGGTCGACTACCGCGCCTTCGACACGCTGGGCGAGATCACCGTGCTGGCGATCGCGGCGCTGACGATCCGCGCGGTGCTGACCGGCTGGCAGCCGCGCCTGCCGCCGACGCAGGGCTACAACCCGCTGATGCCGCAACTGGTGGCGCGGCTGGTGCTGCCGCTGGCGCTGCTGGTGTCGGTGCACCTGTTCCTGCGCGGTCACAACCTGCCCGGTGGCGGCTTCATCGCGGGGCTGGTGCTGGCGTTGGCGCTGGTGTTGCAACCGGTGGCGCATGGCAACGATTGGGCCGAGGCGCGCCTGGGCGGGCAGCGGGGCCGCAGCTTCAACCGCTGGATGGCCCGGGGGTTGCTGCTGGCAGTCGGCACCGGCGTGGCCAGCTTCTGGTTCGGTGCGCCGTTCATGACCAGCACCTACGACTACCCCTGGCTGCCAGGCGTGGGCGGGGTGCCGCTGGCCAGTGCGTCGGCCTTCGACCTGGGGGTGTTCATGGTGGTGGTGGGCAGCACCCTGGCGATGCTGATGGCGATGGCGCGCTTGTCGTCCAGCGGGAGCCGCTGATGCTCTTGACGCTGACGCTGGGCATCGGGGTCATGACGGGCTGCGGCATCTGGTTGCTGCTGCGCCAGCGCAGCTTCGACATGGTGCTGGGGCTGACGCTGTTGTCGTATGCCGTCAACCTGTTCATCTTCGCGGCCGGGCGGGTCAAGGTCGGCGCGTTGCCTTTGCTGCACAAGGGCACCGAAGCCACGCTCGCCAACACCGCCGACCCGCTGCCGCAGGCGCTGGTGCTGACCGCGATCGTGATCGGCTTCGGCATGACCGCGCTGCTGCTGGCGATTGCGATGCGCACGCGGGCCGAGACCGGCACCGACGATGTGGATGGTGTCGAAGGATGACGGCACTGGCCTCGCTGCACTCGACGTTGTCGGCACATGCGATCGTGCTGCCGGTGGTGTTGCCTCTGGTGGCCGGCGCGCTGCTGCTGTTGCTGGAAGCGCGGCGTTCGCGCTGGGCCACCGCCGTTTCGCTCGGGGCGACCGCGCTGCTGCTGATGGTGACGCTGCTGCTGCTGAAGCGCGCCGACAGCGGCGCCGTGCAGGCCTATCTGGTCGGCAACTGGCAAGCGCCGTGGGGCATCGCACTGGCGCTCGACCGGCTGGCGGCGCTGATGCTGGTGCTGACAGCAGCCGTCGGCCTGGTGGCGCTGGTCTATGCCAGCGGACGTCCAGAGCGCTTTGCCGATGCCGACGCCAGCCCCCACTTCCATGCGCTGTTCCAGTTCCAGCTGATGGGTCTGGGCGGTGCGTTTCTGACCAGCGACCTCTTCAACTTGTTCGTGTTCTTCGAAGTGCTGCTGGCCGCCAGCTGCGGCCTGATGCTGCATGGCGGCGGGCGCGAGCGGTTGCGGGCCGGCCTGCATTACGTGGTCTTCAATCTCGTCGGCTCATCCCTGTTCCTGATCGCGGTGGCGCTGCTGTACGGCATCACCGGCACCCTCAACATGGCCGACATGGCGGGGCGCATGGCACTGCTGCAGGGTGACGCGCAGTTCCTGGCGCAGGCGGCGGCGCTGTTGCTGTTGCTGGTGTTTGCGATCAAGGCTGCGCTGCTGCCGCTGTACTTCTGGCTGCCCGAAGCCTATGCGTCGGCCACCGCGCCAGTGGCAGCGCTGTTCGCGATCCTGACCAAGGTGGGGGTCTATGCCGTTGCCCGGGTGGCGACCTTGATCTTCGGCCTCGATCTGGCGGCGCCGTTCCTGCCGCCGCTGGCGATGGCCACGCTGGTGCTGGCTGCCGTGGGTGCGCTTGCGGCGCACGACTTGCGCGGCCTGGTGGCCTACCTGGTGGTGGGCTCGGCCGGCACCCTGATGCTGGCGCTGGGACTGGCCACCGAAGGCGCGCTGGCCGCTGGCTTGTTCTATCTCGTCAACAGCATCCTGATCACTGCCACCTGGTTCCTGATCGCCGACCGCCTGGCGCTGGCGCGGGGCACCGCCGGGCGGCTGGTGCCACTGCCGCTGGCCTATGGCTGGGCGCCGCTGGGCCTGGCCTTCTTGTTTGCCGCCGTGGCGGTGGCGGGTTTGCCGCCGCTGGCCGGTTTCATGGGCAAGGCGATGCTGTTGCAGGCGGCCGGGCAGACGGCATGGGCGGCGTCGGCGGTGGCCTGCGTGCTGGGGTCGAGCCTGGCGGTGATGGTGGCGCTGGCGCGGGCCGGATCGACCTTGTTCTGGGAGCCCTCCCCCGTTGCTGTCACCCAGCCACTGGCCGCCACCGAACGCCCGGCCCCCGCGCACACCGTCGCCCTGCTGGCGTTGCTGGCTGCGGTGGCCGCTTGCGCTGTGGCGGCGGGGCCGCTGGCCACCTACACCGGTGCCACCGCAAGGCAGCTGATGGAACGCACCCCGTACATCGATGCGGTGCTGGGTGCGCGGCCGGTGCCGGCAGCGCTGGACGTGCGCAAGGCGATGCGCGACCGAGGTGATTTGAAGTGACCCGCAACAAACTATCAATGCTGCTGCCGGCGCCGCGCATGAGCATGGCGCTGTTCGTGGCGTGGTTGATGGTCAATGCGTCACAGTCGGCGGGCCATCTGCTGCTGGCCTTGTTGCTGGCGCTGGCGATCCCGATCGCGGTCGAGCGTTGGCGGCCCGACAAGGCCAACCCCCGCCGCATCGGCATCGCACTGCGGCTGCTGGGCCGGGTGCTGTTGGACATCGTCACCGCCAACGTCGAGGTCGCGCGCCAAGTGCTGGGCCGCGAATCGAAATTGAAGTCGGCCTGGGTCTGGGTGCCGCTGGACCTGCGCGACCCGCATGCGGCGTCGATGCTGGCTGCGATCGTCACCCTGACCCCCGGCACCGTGTCGTCCGATCTGGACGACGACCTGAGCCATCTGCTGGTGCATGCACTGCATGTCGAGAACCCCGAGGCGTTGGTAGCCGAGATCAAGCGCCGCTACGAACAACCGCTGAAGGCGATCTTCGAGTGATCACCGCGCTGGTCATGCCCTGGGTGTTGTTGATGCTGGCGCTGGCGCTGCTGTTGAACCTGTGGCGGCTGCTGCGCGGCCCCGCCCTGCCCGACCGCGTGCTGGCGCTGGACACGGTCTACATCAATTCGCTGGCGCTGCTGGTGGTGGTGGGCATGCAGTTGCGCAGTGGCGAGTATTTCGAGATCGCGCTCTTGATCGGTCTGCTGGGCTTCATCGGCACCGTGGTGCTGGCCAAGTTCGTGTTGCGCGGGGATATCGCAAGATGAACGGGCTGCCCGCAATCACCCCGCTCGACCTGCCGCTGTGGCTGGACATCGCGATCGCTGTTCTGCTGGTTGTCGGCGCCGGCTTTGCGTTGATCGGCTCGTGGGGTCTGGCCAAACTCTCGACCTTCACGCGCCGGCTGCACGGACCCAGCAAGGCCACCACGCTGGGCGTTGGCTGCGTGCTGGCGGCATCGGCGTTGTGGTTCGGTTTTCAGGGCCAGACCAGTGGCCGCGAACTGCTGGTGGCGCTGTTCCTGATGCTCACGGCGCCGGTGTCGGCCCTGCTGTTGATGAAGGCGGCGCGCGCTCTGGACCACTCGATCGACCCACCGCCGAAGCCGCCGCCGGGTCGGATGTCGCATCGACCCGATGACTCGGGTCGATCGCCCCATCGTCCCGATCGATCGTCCGCACCACCCGCTGCGGAAACGGAATCGTCACCCGGGCTGCGTTGAGGGTGCGCAGCACTGCCAGGTTGACTTCAGAGCGCACGTTGCCCTGCCCGTTGTGCGGGTCGCCGATCCAGAACGCCACTGTCAGCTCGAGCCCGTCGGGTGCAAAAGCCGACAACTGCACCGCCGGGCTGATGTCGGGCAGCACCCGCGGCACCGATGCCACCGCGCTCACGAGTTGTGGCATCAGCAGATCCAGGTCGGTGCCGTAAGCCACCTGCACGGTGGTGGTGACGAGCACCTTGGGGTCGGCCAGCGACAGGTTCTCGACCCGCTGCGTGATCAGCATCTCGTTGGGCACGATCGCCTCACGGCCGCTGATCGAGCGCACCACGGTGTAGCGGGTCTTGATGTCGGTGATGCGGCCTTCGAAGTTGTCGACCTTGACGTTGTCACCGATGCGCATGCTGCGCTCGGCCAGGATCACGAAGCCGCTGATGTAGTTCGACGCCAGCTTCTGCAGCCCCAGGCCGATGCCGACCCCGATCGCGCCGCCCAGCACCCCGAGCGTGGTGATGTCGATGCCGGCCGCCGACAGCGCCACCATCAGGCCGACGAACAGCAGCAGCACGCGCAGTGCGTTGGCCGTCATCTTGCGCACCGACAGGTTGTCGACCGCGCCGTCCAGCAACTGGGTTTCGATCAGGGTCGACAACGACAGCGCCAGCACCATCACCACCACCACGCTGATGGCGCCCTGGATCAAGGCCAGCAACGACAGCGGTGTGGAACCCAGCGGCAGCTGGATGGCCGCCACCTCGGCGAGCAGCGGCTGCATCAGCCCGGTGACCCACAGCGCCACCGCCATCCACACCAGCCACGACAGGCTGCGCTCGAAGAAGCGCATCGCGCCAGACAGCGGAAACACATGGCGCAGCACCCGCACCACGAGCCGGATCGCCACCAACGACGCCAGGATCGGCACCACCAACGCAAACACCGCAATTGCCATCTGCTCGCGCAGCAGCCAGCGGGCGATCAGCGCCAGACCGAGCGCGAACAGCGGGAACAGCACGCCGTCGTAAAGGCGGCGGCCGAACCACACCGAATCGGCCGCCCGGTGCGGGCCGCGCACCAGGCGCACCAGGCCGAAGGCGGCCAGCAGGCAGACGGCGGTGGCCATCAACTCGACCAACGCGCTGGGTCGCGTCAGGTTGGCGAGTAGCCGCGCGAAATCGGCCAGCGCCGAGGCGCGCGTTTCGTCTATGGGGTTCAAGGCCGGCGCAAGGCGGGAGAACGCGAACGCGCTCAGTCGACCTCGGCCAGCACCCGCAGGTGAGCGGCCACGCTGCGGGCCAGTGCCCCCAACGCATAGCCGCCTTCCAGGCACGAGACGATGCGGCCCTGCGAATGGCGCCGCGCCACGTCCACCAGTTGCTTCGTGAGCCAGGCGTAGTCGGCCTCGACCAGGCCCATCTGCCCCAACTCGTCTTCACGGTGGGCGTCGAAGCCGGCCGAGATGAACACCATCTGCGGCTTGAAGCGTTCCAGCTCGGGCAGCCATTGCGCGGTCACGGCTTCGCGCACCGCGTCGCCACGGGTGTAGGGAGGCATCGGCAGGTTGACCATGTTGGTGCCTTTGGGCACGCCGCCGCTGTAGGGGTAGAGCGGATGCTGAAAGAAGCTGCACATCAGCACCCGTTCGTCGCCGGCGATGATGTCTTCGGTGCCATTGCCGTGGTGGACATCGAAGTCGATGATCGCCACCCGTTCCAGGCCATGCACATCGAGCGCATGGCGCGCGGCCACCACCACGTTGTTGAAGAAGCAGAAGCCCATCGCGGTGTCGCGTGTGGCGTGGTGGCCAGGCGGGCGCACGGCGCAAAAGGCGGTGTCGGCGCGGCCGGCGATCACATCGTCGGTGGCCGCCACCGCAGCGCCGGCGGCATGCAGCACCGCAGCCAGGGTGCCGGGGCAGGCGGCGGTGTCGGGGTCGAGGTTGCGGGGCTTGCCTTCGGCTGCCACCTGCTGCAGCAGGTCCTGCAGTTCGGACACGTAGTTGGCGCTGTGGGCGCGGCACAGTTGCTCGACCGTGGCGCGTGGCGCGTCGTGATGCTGAAAGGCGATGTCGAGCCCGGTGGCCAGCAGGTGGTCGGTGATGGCGTCCAGACGCTGCGGGCATTCCGGGTGACCCGCACCCATGTCATGTTCGCGGCAGGCGGGATGGCTGTAAAAAGCAAGGCTCATCGGTGGATCGGCGTGGGTTCGGATCGTTGCGGCTCGGGTATGGTTCTGCGCATGGATCAAATGATGGCGCGCCAGTTGTCGAGGCTGGTGGATCAGATTAGCACCATTGTGGTGGGCAAGCGCCAGCAGATCGAGGACTGCGTGGCCTGCCTGCTGGCCGGCGGCCACCTCCTGATCGAAGACGTGCCGGGGGTCGGCAAGACCACGCTCGCGCACGCGCTGGCGGTGTCGCTGGGGCTCGACTTCCGGCGCGTTCAATTCACCGCCGACCTGATGCCCAGCGACCTGATCGGTGTCAGCGTGTTCGAACGCAGCAAGGAGACCTTCGTCTTTCACCCCGGCCCGGTGTTCGCGCAGGTGCTGCTGGCCGACGAGATCAACCGCGCCGGGCCCAAGACCCAGAGCGCACTTCTCGAAGCGATGGAAGAGCAGCAGGTCTCGGTCGAAAACCAGACCCGCCCGTTGCCGCGGCCGTTCTTCGTGATCGCAACCCAGAATCCCAGCGATCAGCTCGGCACCTATGCGCTGCCAGAAAGCCAGCTCGACCGCTTCCTGCTGCGCATCACGCTCGGCTATCCCGACCGCAAGGCCGAGCGCGAACTGCTGGCCGGCGGCGACCGCCGCGCCGCCGCGCTGCGATTGGCCCCGGTGCTGGACGCCGAGCAGCTGCTGGCCGCGCAACAAGCGGTGCTGCAGGTGCACGCAGCCGAGCCGCTGCTGGACTATCTGCAATCCTTGATCGCGGCCACGCGGTCGGGCGCCTGGTTCGCCGAAGGCCTGTCGCCACGCGCCGGCATCGCGGTGCTGCGGGTGGCGCGCGCCAGGGCGTTGATGGCCGGCCGCAGCCATGTCTCTCCCGACGATGTGCAGGCGGTGCTGCCGCAGGCCATCGCCCACCGCCTGCAACCGGTGTCTGGCGCCGGCCGCGGGCCGGTCGAACAGGTGCGGGCGATGGTCGAGGCCACGCCGATCTCCTGATGGCGCCGTCGCGCCTGGGGGCATCGGTGTGGTCGTGGTGGTTGTCGCGCCTGCCGCTCACCGACACCTGGAAGCTGGGTCAGCGCAACATCTACATCCTGCCCACCCGCGCCGGCTTCACCTTTGCGCTGACCCTGGTCGTGATGCTGCTGGCCAGCATCAACTACCAGTTGAACCTGGGCTATGCACTGACCTTTCTGCTGGCCGGCGCCGGGCTGGTGTCGATGCACCTGACGCACGGCAACCTGCGCGGGTTGACGCTGCACCTGCGGCCACCGGCAGCGGTGTTCACCGGTGAGGCCGCGCTATTGGAGGTGGTGCTGTCGAACCCCGGCAGCCAGCGCTACGGGCTCGGGTTGCGCTTCGAGCATCGCGGTGCTGCGGTGGCAGGCGCAGCGATCGACGCCAGCCAATCCGGGTCCGGCATCGGTTCGGGCCTGGGTTTCGGGATCACCTGGTGCGACGCTCCGACGGAGGGACAAACCACGGCTCACCTGAGCCTGACCGCCAGCCAGCGCGGCTGGCAACCGCTGCCGGCCCTGGTGCTGGAGACGGTGTTCCCGCTCGGCTTGTTCCGCGCCTGGTCGGTGTGGCGGCCGGCGGCGCGCCTGCTGGCCTGGCCACGGCCCGAACACCCGGCGCCCGCGCTGCCGCCAGCCGATGCGGCGGCCGGCGACAGCCGCCACGCCCGACGCGGCGCCAACAGCGAGCTCGACGGCGTGCGGCCGTGGCGCCGTGGCGACTCGATGCGCCAGGTGGCCTGGAAGAAAGTCGCTCGCAGCGGCGAACTGGTGAGCCGCGAAACCGCGGGCCAGCCGCCGCGCGAGTTGTTGCTGGACTGGTCGGCTGCGTCGCCGGGATCGTTCGCGTCTTCCGTGTCTCACGACGCTCATGACGCTCGGGACGCCCGCGCCGCGCCCCTCGACGACGCCGAACAACGCCTGTCGCGCCTCACCGCGTGGGTGCTGCAGGCCGAAAAGAGCGGCCTTGCCTTTGCGCTGCGCCTGCCCGCCCGGCGCCTGCCGATGGGGCTGGGCCAGGCCCAGCAACGCGCCGCATTGGACTTGCTGGCGGAACACCGGTGACCAGCGCCCAGCCCACCCTGGCGGTCGGCGCCGACAGCCTTGCGCCAGCGCCACGCTCAGCCCGCCTGGCGCTGTGGGGCCAGGTTCCGCGCGACGCTCGCGACACCCTCTTCCTGCTGGCGGTGATCGGCTGGACCACGGCGCCCCATGCGCTGCACCTGCCGCTGTGGTGCAGCGCGATGACGGCGGTGCTGCTGGTGTGGCGAGCCGCCCTGGCGCTGACCGGCCGCGCGCTGCCGGGCCGCTGGGCCATCAGTGCGTTGCTGGCGCTGGCGATCGCGCTGACGGGGTTCACGCAGAGCACCCTGATGGGCAAGGAAGCCGGCATCACGATGCTGGTGGTGTTGATGGCGCTGAAGACGATGGAGCTGCGCGCCCGCCGCGACGCCATGGTGGTGTTTTTCCTCGGCTTCTTCCTGGTGCTGACGCACTTCCTGTATTCGCAGTCGCTGCCGACTGGCTTGTGGCTGCTGGTGTCGGTCTGGGGGTTGCTGACCGCACTGGTGCTGGCGCACATGCCGGTCGGCCACCCGCCGCTGTGGCGCGCGGGCCGCGTGGCCTTGCGTGCCGCCGGCCTGGGCCTGCCGTTGATGGTGCTGCTGTTCGTGCTGTTTCCGCGCATCGGCCCGCTGTGGGGACTGCCGCAGGACGCTGCCGGGCGCACCGGCTTGTCGGGGTCGATGCGGCTCGGCAATGTGGCCTCGATCGCCGAAGACGATTCGGTCGCGCTGCGGCTGCGCTTCTTCGGCCCGCTGCCGCCGCAGCAGCAGCTCTACTTCCGCGGGCCGGTGCTGTCGAGCTTCGACGGCGTCGAATGGACTCGCCTCAACCCCACGGTGCCGGTGGCCGATCGCGCGCGGCTGCAACTGCAGCTGCTGGGCGCGCCGGTTCGCTACGAGATGACGATCGAGCCCAGCCGCCTGACCCTGCTGCCGCTGCTGGAGATCACTCCCGACCACGCCGACGCGGCGCCGCAACTCGACCCCAGCTGGCTGCCCACGCTGCGCGCCGATGCGCAGTGGCAGGTGGCGCGCCCCGTCACCGAAAGGCTGCGGGTGCAGGTTGCTGCGTGGCTGGACCACCGCCACGGCCCGCGCGACCCGGTGCCCGGCCTGCGCGACCTGCTGGACCTGCCGCTCGGCGCCAATCCGCGCACGCTGGCCTGGGCGTCGACCTTGAAGCAACGGCCCGATTTGCAGAACGCCGACCCGCGCGCACTGTCAGACGCGGTGTTGCAGCACATCCGCAGCGGCGAGTACATCTACACGCTCGAGCCAGGCAGCTACAGCGCCGACGGCGCTGACGCCATCGACGCCTTCTGGCTCGACCGCAAACTGGGCTTCTGCGAACACTTCGCGAGCGCCTATGTGGTGGTGATGCGGGCGATGGGTGTGCCGGCACGCATCGTCACCGGCTACCAGGGAGTCGACGATCAACCGCAGGATGGCTATTGGGTGGTGCGCCAGCGCAACGCCCATGCCTGGGCCGAAATCTGGCAGCCCGGCATCGGCTGGCTGCGGGTCGATCCGACCGCTGCGGTGGCGCCGGATCGCGTGCAGCGCGGGCTGCGGTTGTCCCCTACAGCAGGCTTCGTCGCCAGCACCATGGACCGCATCGACCCGGCCCTGGCCACGCGCCTGCGCGGTTTGCTGGAAGGCATGAACAACCGCTGGAACCAGTGGGTGCTCAACTACTCCCGCGGCCAGCAGTTCGACCTGCTGCGCGAGTTGGGCATCGAAACGCCCAGTTGGCAAGATCTGGCGCGCTTGTTGACCCTGTTGCTGTGCGCGGCCGCGCTGGCCGGTGCCGGCTGGGCCTGGTGGGACCGCCGCCGTCAAGACCCGTGGCAGAGGCTGCAACGTCGCGTGCAGGCGCGCCTGGCGGCACTCGGCGTGGCGGTGCAGATGCACGAAGGTCCGCGCACCCGTGCAGAGCGCGTGCGCACCGGGCTCGGGGCGCGCGGGCAGGCGCTGGCCGAGTTGCTGGAACGGCTGGATGCCGAGCGGTATGGCGCCCGCGCGAACGGGATGCTGCCAGCAGCCGGTCTGCAGCCCTGGTGGCGAAGGTTCCGGACTGCGGCACGGGCGCTGCCGATAATCCCCGCATGAAGATCATGTTGGCCGGCAGTTCGGGGGCCTTGAAACGCCGCCGGCGCCAACGCCTGACCGTTCGGTCGCTGCCCCTTTTGCTGTGCGTGGCCACGGGTTTGATCGGCACATCGGTCGAGGCCGCGTCTGGCAAGCCCAGGTCCACTGCGGCCGCCACGGTCGCCCGATCGAGTCCGGCCGCCGCGGCGCAGCCATCGGCTGGCCTGAGTTATCAGAACCGCAGCGACGTGGTGGCCTTCGCCGCCGATGTCGCCGCCCGCACCTCGCTGCCGTTGGAATGGCTGACGCTGGAGCTGTCCAAGGCCCGCCGCAACGAAGCCGTGCGGCGCCTGATTGCGCCGCCACCGGCTGGCACCGCCAAGAACTGGGCCGCCTACCGCGCCCGCTTCGTCGAGCCGCAGCGCATCGCCGCCGGCCTCGCCTTCTGGCGCGCCAACGAAAGCTGGCTGGCGCTGGCCGAACAGCGCCACGGTGTGCCGGCCGAGATCGTGGTCGGCATCGTTGGCGTCGAAACCTATTACGGGCGCATCACCGGCAACTTTCGAGTGCTCGACGCCCTGGCCACGCTGGCCTTCGACTACCCGGTCGAGCGCAGCACGGCACGCAAGGACCGCAGTGACTTCTTCAGGAGTGAACTCGAAGCGTTCTTCGTCATGTGCGCGCGCGAGGGCCTCGACCCGCAATCGGTGCAGGGCTCGTATGCCGGGGCCATGGGGCTGCCGCAATTCATGCCCAGCAGCATCAACAACCATGCGGTCGACTTCGACGGCGATGGCCACATCGACCTGCAGCGCAGCACCGCCGACGTGATCGGCAGCGTGGCGCATTACCTGGCGCAGTACGGCTGGCAGCGTGGTGTGCCGACGCACTTCGCAGTTGCCGCGCCGGTCGACAGCAGCGACCGCGCCGCCTTGCTGGGCCCCGACATCCTGCCGAGCTTCAGCGGTGCGCAGTTCGGCTCCCGCGGTGCGGTGCTGGCAGTCGAAGGCCAGCGTTTCGACAGCCTGCTGGCACTGGTCGAGTTGCAAAACGGCGACCTGGCTCCGAGTTTCGTCGCCGGAACCGGCAACTTCTATGCGGTCACGCGCTACAACCGCTCGAGCTACTACGCGCTGGCGGTGATCGAACTCGGTCAGGCCGTGGCGCGGGCTCGTGCCGGTGCACAGGCTGCTGCGTCAGGAGCCGCAGCCGCCTCGGCCGCGCCGGCCACCCGCTGATCGCAATCGTCGACTGGCTGTCAACCGCCGACACCGAGGCCGCGTTCATTTCCGAGCCTCGGCACATTTCGAGGTCGCTCTGCGGAAACGAAGCCACTCGATTCCGGACACCCCCCACTGGCTGGACCTTCATCATGACCAAGAATTTCATCGTCGCCACCCTGTTGGCCGGTACCGCTGCTTTCAGTTTCGCCCAGGCTCCCGCAGCCACCACCTCGCCGGTCCGGCCGATGCCCGCTCCGGCTTCCGTCGTCGGCGTGCCGACACCTGCCGCCATGGCTCCTGCCGGTGCAACCGGAGCCGCTGTCGCTCCGGTCCGCGAAGCCACCACCGACAAGTCCATGACCAACGCCGAGAAGATGGCCGCCAAGAAGGCGGCCAAGCACGGCAAGCCCACCACGAAGAAGGCCAAGAAGATGAAGAAGGCCGACAAGCCCGCCGCCTGATCGGCACTGCAGGGCCAACCTGTCCGGGCCTTGCGCCCGGGCTGGGTTACCAGGAAGCCGGGCCATGCCCGGCTCTTTCACGGCGGTGGCCGGGCGACTCGCCATCCGCTCGAGCATGAAACCCGGCAGCCGGCTGCATCCGCCGCCTACGCCTTCATCGGCACCAGGAAGTCGTGGCTGATGCCGACGCCGATGTCGTTGACGCGGTCCATGAACTCGGTCAGATAGGCATGCAGTCCGGTGGCCAGGATCTCGTCGATGCGGCCATAGCGCAGGTCGGCTCGCAAGCGGCCGCAGCGGCGCATGGTCTCCCCGCACTGGGCGTTCTCCAGCACCTCCAGGTTGGCCATGACGTCGTTGACGCAGGCGACCAGCGAGCGCGGCATGTCGGGCCGCAGGATCAGCAACTCGGCCACCTTGGCCGGGTGAATCACGTTGCGGTAGACCTTGCGGTAGATCTCGAATCCCGACACCGACCGCAGGATGGCGCTCCAGTGATAGAAGTCGACCTCCATCGCTTCCTTGCCTCTGGCGGGGCCGAAGTAGTCACTGCTGGACAGCGGCTGAAACTTCACATCCAGCAGCCTTGCGGTGTTGTCGGCGCGTTCCAGGAAGGTGCCCAGTCGCAGGAAGTGCAACGCTTCGTCCTGCAGCATGGTGCCGACCGTGACACCGCGCGACAGGTGCGAGCGGAACTTGACCCATTCGAAGACCTCGGCCGGGTCGCGTTCGAACTGGCCCGCGTTCAGCATCTTGATGAACTCGATCCAGGTCTGGTTCTGCGTCTCCCAAACCTCGGTGGTCAGCGCGCCACGCACCGCGCGCGCGTTCTCGCGCGCTGCGCGCAGGCAAGACACGATGCTGGACGGGTTGGTTTCGTCGCGCATCATGAAATTCATGACGCCATCGGCGGTGACGGATTCGTACTTTTGCGAGAAGGCGTGGGTCAGCTCACTGATCGACAACAGCGATTTCCAGCCCTCTTCGGACGTGTCGACCGCCTGCGGCATCATGGCCGTCTGGTAGTTGACGTCCAACATTCGCGCCGTGTTCTCGGCCCGCTCCATGTAGCGCGCCATCCAGTACAGGTGGTCTGCCGTGCGGCTCAGCATCTGCGATCTCCTGTCGGGCCGAGAACACCGCTGCGCGCTGGCGCGCGCGCCAGAACGGCCCGCTCCATGGTGCGCGCCATCCAGTACAGGTCGTCTGCGCTTCTAGACAGCATCTGACGCCCCCTGCGATTGGGATTGGGATTGCGACTGCGACTGCGAACCTGTTGTCCCTTGCGACTGCGTCTGCGATTGAGACTGCGACGGCGCATCACTCAACAACACGCTGGCACCGTCTTCCAGCACCCAGGTGTCCTTGGTGCCGCCACCCTGCGACGAATTGACCACCAACGAGCCTTCCTTCAGCGCCACCCGCGTCAGCCCGCCGGGCACCATGTGCACGGTCTTGCCGGTCAGCACGAACGGGCGCAGGTCGATGTGGCGCGGCGCCACGCCCGACGCGACATAGGTGGGGCACGACGACAGCGACAGCGTGGGCTGCGCGATGTAGTTGTCGGGCCGTGCCTTGACCACTGCGCGGAAGGCGTCGATCTCGTCCCTGGTGGCGGCCGGGCCGACCAACATGCCGTAGCCGCCGGCGCCATGCACCTCTTTGACCACCAACTCGCCCATGTGGGCGAGCACATAGGACAGGTCCTCGGGCTCGCGACACAGGTAGGTCGGCACGTTGTTCAGGATCGGTTTCTCGCCCAGGTAGAACTCGATCATCTTCGGCACATACGGATAGATGCTCTTGTCGTCGGCGATGCCGGTGCCGATGGCGTTCGACAGGGTGATGTTGCCCGCGCGGTAGACATCCAGCAGGCCCTTGCAACCGAGCGTGCTGTCAGCGCGGAACGCGCCCGGGTCGAGAAAATCGTCGTCGACCCGGCGGTAAATCACATCGACGCGTTTGGGTCCCTGCGTGGTGCGCATGTAGACGAAACCGTTGTCGACCGACAGGTCTTGCCCCTCGACCAGTTCGACCCCCATCTGCTGCGCCAGAAAGGCATGCTCGAAGTAGGCGCTGTTGTACATGCCGGGGGTCAGCACCACCACGGTCGGCTCGATGACCCCGGCCGGCGCCACCTCGCGCAGCGTTTCCAGCAACAGGTCGGGGTAGTGCGCCACTGGCGCGACATGGCGCCCGGCAAACAGCTCGGGAAACAGCCGCATCATCATCTTGCGGTTTTCCAGCATGTAGCTGACACCGCTGGGCACGCGCAGGTTGTCTTCCAGCACGTAGTAGTCGCCGCTGCCGTCGGCATTGCCGGCGCGCACGATGTCGACTCCGGCGATGTGCGAATAGACGTTCTCTGGCACGTTGACGCCCATCATCTCGGGTCTGAACTGCGTGTTCTTCAGCACCTGCTCGGACGGCACCACCCCAGCTTTCAGGATCTCCTGGTCGTGATAAACGTCGTGCACAAAGCG
>JBDSMV010000191.1:0-2977 GCA_039915715.1 Rubrivivax sp.
ACCGATGTCCACGCCGTCGTCGAACGCCGCGCCGGTGGCCTTGTCCTTGACCAGCAGCAGCGCGCCCATGAGGCCGCAGGTCTCGACCTCAGCGACGAGCGGATGCTCCGCCAGCTTCGCGAATCCGGCCGCCAGGTACGGGCCGACGTCGTCGCGCACGTGTTCGACCAGTTTCAACTCGCGAATCAGGCGGATGTTGGCCAGCGCCACCGCGCATGCCACCGGATGCCCCGAGTACGTGTAGCCGTGGTTGAAGTCACCGCCTTGGTCGATGAGCACATCGGCGATGCGGTCGCCGACCATCACGCCACCCAGCGGGACGTAGCCGCTGGTGATGCCCTTGGCGATGGTCATCAGGTCGGGCTCGAAATCCATCGTCTCGCAACCGAACCAGCGGCCGGTGCGGCCGAATCCGCAGATGACTTCGTCGCTGACGATCAACACATCGTGCTTGCGGCAGATGCGCTGGATCTCCGGCCAGTACGTGGCCGGCGGCACGATCACGCCGCCGGCGCCTTGCACCGGCTCACCGATGAAGGCGGCGACCTTGTCGGCGCCGACCTTCAGGATGTGGTCTTCGAGCCAGCCCGCGGCCATCAGGCCGAATTCGTCGCGCGTCAAACCCTTGGGTCGACCGTGCTCCCACCAGTAGGGCTGCCCGATGTGGTCGATGTTGGGGATCGGCAGGCCACCCTGTTCGTGCATGCCGCTCATGCCACCCAGCGATGCGCCGGCCATGGTGCTGCCGTGGTACGCGTTCTGGCGGCTGACAATGATCTGCTTCGCCGGCTGGCCCATCAGGTCCCAGTAGCGCCGCACCATCCGCACCACGGTGTCATTGCCTTCGGAGCCGGAGCCCGCGAAGAACACATGGTTGAACGAGGGTGGCGTGACTTCGGCCAGCAATTCGGCCAGCTCGATTGCCGGCGGGGTCGAGGTCTGGAAGAAGGCGTTGTAGAACGGCAATTCATGCAACTGGCGCGTGGCGGCGTCGATCAGCGCCTGCTGGCCATAACCGACGTTGACGCACCAGAGCCCGCTCATCGCGTCCAGCAACTTGTGGCCGTCGCTGTCCCAGAGATAGATGTTCTCGGCCCGGGTGATGACGCGCACGCCCTTTTCAGCCAGCGACTGGTGATCGGTGAACGGGTGCAGGAAATGGGCCGCGTCGGCGGCTTGCCAGTCAGCGGTGCTTCGTGTGCTGCTCCTGATGTGTTCCGGATGAGAGAGGGTCGTCATCGACAAAGCCTTTTCAAACATGCAACAGGAGGTGTTCTCGTTCCCAGGGCGAAATCACCTTCATGAATTCGGCGTACTCGATCTCTTTGACCTCGGTGTAGACGGTGATGAAGGACTCGCCCAGCACCGCGGCCAGGTCGCGCTCGTTGCGCAAAAGTGCCAGCGCTTCGCCCAGGCTGCGCGGCAACTGGTAGTCGCCCAGGTAGGCATCGCCCTTGCATTCGATGGTCGGCTCGATGCGGTTCTTGATGCCCAGGTAGCCGCAGGCCAGCGATGCCGCCAGCGCGACATAGGGGTTCGCATCGGCACCGATCACGCGGTTTTCGATGCGCCGCGCGACCGGCTCGGCCACCGGGCTTCTGAAGCCCACCGTGCGGTTGTCGGTGCCCCATTGGGTGTTGATCGGCGCCGCATTGCTGCGCACCAGGCGCCGGTAGCTGTTGACATAGGGCGCAAACAACGCCATGGCCGCCGGCACGTACTTTTGCAGCCCGCCGATGTACCAGCGGAACTCGGCGCTCGGGGTCCCGTCGTCGTTGCTGAAGATGTTGCTGCCATCAGCAGTTCGCAACACGCTCTGGTGGATGTGCATCGAGCTGCCCGGCTCACCCGCAATCGGTTTGGCCATGAAGGTCGCGAACATGTCGTGGCGCAGCGCCGCTTCACGCACCGTTCGCTTGAAGAGGAACACCTCGTCGGCAAGACCCAGCGGATGGGCATGGAAGAAGTTGATTTCCATCTGGCCGGCACCGATCTCGTGAATCAGGGTGTCGACATTCAGCTCCATCTTTTCGCAGTAGGCGTAGACATCTTCGAACAGCGGATCGAACTCGTTGACCGCGTCGATGCTGTAGGCCTGGCGACCGGTTTCGCTGCGCCCGCTGCGCCCCACCGGCGGCTTCAGCGGCACGTCGGGGTCGGTGTTGCGGGCCACCAGATAAAACTCCAGCTCGGGCGCCACCACCGGCTCGTAACCCTCGGCCTTGTAGAGGTCACAGACCCGCCGCAGCACCGACCGCGGTGCGAACGGCACCAGCACGCCTTCGCGGTCGTAGCAGTCGTGGATGACCTGCGCGGTGGGGTCGGTGGCCCAGGGCACGATCCGCACCGTGGTCGGGTCGGCCCGCAGGTGCATGTCGCGGTCGGTGGGGGTGATGACGTCGTAGTACGGGCCTTCTTCAGGAAACTCCCCCGTCACGCCCATCGCCACCACCGCTTCCGGCAGCCGCATGCCACGGTCCTGGGTGAACTTCTGGCGCGGCAGGATCTTGCCGCGCGCCACCCCGGTCAGGTCGGGCACCAGGCATTCGATCTCGGTGACGCGGTGCTGGTCGAGCCACTGCTCGAGCTCGGCATGGGTAAACGATTCTCTGGGGATCATGGGTGCGTCGGGTTGGGCGTCGGATGCGGTCTGTCGCAGCCCCGGGCGGCAATGGGTTTCCGGTCACGGTACTGCCGCACGGCGTCGCCGAAAGCGCGGAACAGCGCCGTCGACACCGGGTTCCGATCGGCCTGCCATTCCGGGTGCCACTGCACCGCCAGCGTGAAGCCGGCGGCGGCGTCGACGGCATAGGCTTCCACCAGCCCGTCCGGCGCGGTCGCTTCGGCCCGCAGCCCGGGCGCCAACCGGTCGATGCCTTGACCGTGCAGCGAATTGACCTCGAAACGATCAAGCCCGGTGATGCGTGCCAGCAGCCCACCCGGCACCGTGGCGACACGGTGGGCCGGGCCGTACTGG